>JAMONG010000177.1 GCA_027066595.1 Sulfurovum sp. | reverse complement strand
TGCATTACGTGCAGCGATAGTTGCTTTTGAACGTAGTTTAAAGATGTCGTAAGATTTTTGAGTACGTAACTCTAAGTAACGGTACTTAAGTTTTATCTCTTCGTTTACTTTGTCATCGTTTAGCTCAAAAGGCATAGGCTTAGAACGGTTTTCTATGACAAGTTTGTCTACAACCATTTCAACTTTACCCGTTTTGAGTTTAGGGTTTTCAAGTCCTTCACCTCTAGCTCTCATCTTACCTGTAGCCACAAGTACAAACTGATCACGTACGTCTTCTGCTATTTTGTGAGCTTCTGCATTGTCTGCAGGATCACAGACAAGTTGTATGACTTCGTCTTTGTCTCTAAGGTCGATGAAGATAAGTCCACCATGATCTCTACGGCTCGATACCCAACCAGCTACGGTAATTTCTTGCCCTATATGCTCTTCGTTTACTTCTGCACAATAATGTGTTCTCATATACGTGTTCCTAAAATTAAATTGACGCGATTATAGCTAAAAATTGTTTAAGAGCCTCAAATTAAAAGGTAATAGAGAGATAGAAGCTCATGTCAAATGCACCATCTTCACTTAAATGATGGTTTTTTCTGTAGATGGCATAGGGGGGTTTAGTGGTCGTCTCATACTCACTTTGGGGTAACCACTCATGATATACCCAGTGAATAAAACGTAAAAGGTCTCCTCGTTTTCCTTTAATGTCAAACTTTGCATATACCCCTTTAGAGATAGTGAGTCTAGGAAGACGAGAATCACTGACTTCATCTTCTTCATTAAGCATAAGACAGGCTACATGTTGGCATTCGGAGAGTGGTGTGACTGCTGGGTTGTCATGAAAGAGAGATATCATAGTGTAAGACTCTGTGTCATGTGAAAAAATCCATGCTTGAATCTTTTGCCATGTGGTGCGTATGTTTTCTTCATAGCCTCTGTGTCGTATGTAGTAGGCTCTCATGGGTGGCATCTTGACTATCTCTGGGATAAGACTTTTAAATGAAGCCGTGGAGATACTTGCATAGTGTGAGGTACGCAGTAGCTCTTCTGAGTAGGCTCTGTCTCCTCCGTTACGCCATGCTTTGGGCGTCATGGAAAAACGTTTTTTAAAAGCACGAATAAAAGAGGTTTGAGAGCTATAGCCACAGAGCAAGGCAATCTCGGAGATGGTAGAGTAACGGTTTGTAAGAAGTAGGGTTGAAGCCTTTTGTAGCCGTATAGACTTTATTGTTTCATAGATATTACGTCCAAAAACTTCTTTAAATATCTTGTGCATATAAAATTTATTGATACTAAAGAAAGATGCTAATTCGTCTAAATAGACGTCTGTATCTATGTGTGTGTAGATATAGTACATAATGTCATTGGCTATGTTTGTGTTTTTTTCAATGGTAGTACGTTTCATAAATACCAACTTTGGATAATTTTTAAATCAAATAATGTAAACTATTATATCAAATATAGTGTAGAGTTAAAGCTTTAAATCACCTATAATGTCTTCAAATAATAACAAAAAGGATAAAAAGATGCAAAAAATCAAAAAAATTCTCATCGCAAGTCGTGGTGAAATTGCACTTCGTATCATAAGAGCGTGTAAAGAGTTGGAAGTATTTAGTCTTGTTGTTCATTCAACAGTAGACACAGATGGAGTGTGGGTTAAAAAATCAGACAAAGCCATAGAGATGGAGGGACACCCTGTAGAGGTTTACCTTGATTATGAAAATATTATCAATATCGCTAAA
Source organism: Sulfurovum sp. (assembly GCA_027066595.1). GTDB lineage: Bacteria > Campylobacterota > Campylobacteria > Campylobacterales > Sulfurovaceae > Sulfurovum. The sequence continues at coordinate 197 of JAMONG010000177.1, read as the reverse complement.
GAAAATAGATGTGATGCCATACACCCAGGATATGGTTTCCTCTCCGAAAATGCAGATTTTGCAAGAGCATGTGAAAATAATGGCATTATTTTCATTGGTCCAAAAGCAGAACACATTGAACTCTTTGGAGATAAGATTGCTTCTAAAAATGCCATGAAAGAGATTGGTGTGCCTGTTATTGAAGGTACTGAAGAGCC
>JAMONG010000176.1 GCA_027066595.1 Sulfurovum sp. | reverse complement strand
TGACCCTGGGGTAACCAATGTCTTTTGTGCCTACGCCCAAAAACACTACTTTGATGAGATACACACCATCGACATACTCGACTGTAATGCAGGTGACCACGGCTACGCCTTTGCAACCAACTTTAACCCTGAGATAAATCTACGTGAGGTTTCGGCAAAGGGTAGATACTGGGAAGATGGTAAATGGATAGAAACTGAACCCATGGCTATCAAACAAGTATGGGACTACCCAGAAGTAGGAGCAAAAGACAGCTACCTGCTCTACCATGAAGAGATGGAGTCACTCGTCAAGCACATCAAAGGGCTTAAACGAATCAGATTTTTTATGACCTTTGGAGAGAGTTACCTCACACATATGAAGTGTTTGGAAAATGTAGGTATGCTTGGCATTAAAGAGGTAGAACACAAAGGGATGAAGATAGTCCCTATGGAGTTCTTAGCTACCCTACTTCCTGACCCTGCAAGCCTTGGACCACGTACCACAGGAAAAACGAACATTGGCATCTTCGCTAAGGGTATCAAAGATGGTGTTGAAAAAACAGTTTACATCTACCAAGTCTCAGACCATGAAAAGTGCTATGAAGAGGTACTAAGCCAAGGGGTGAGCTACACCACAGGCGTACCAGCAATGATAGGAGCTAAACTTATGTTAGAGGGTAAATGGCAAGGAAAAGGTGTTTTCAACATGGAAGAGTTTGACCCTGACCCATTTATGGATGCGTTAAACAAACAAGGTCTACCATGGAAAGTGATGGAGATGGGTAAAGATGAGACAAGAGAGGTCAAATGACCTCTCTTTAGCGTAAAGTGTTACGCTTAGATATGTGCTTGAAGTGTACCACAGTTTGCTACTACTTCACTTTTATATGTTTTAAGTGACTCTGTACCTGCTACACTGTGTGCTTTTTGGATAGAAGCGACACAACGCTCTTTTTGGTCTTCTTTTGAGTTGTCTACCATGTCAAAAAGACAAAATGCAGGTGATTTTTTAGCTACGAGTGAACCACAGTTGTCTGCTACGTTGAGTTTATGTGCATGCTCTATAAAAGGTGTCGTATGCCCACTCTCTACGTAAGTTTTAGCCATGTTAATCGCTAATTTACAGTTACTCACTGTTGATACATCTTTTTTCATAATTTGCTGTGCAAAAAAGTCTTTTTTATAAGACATCTTTGCAGCAATGCTACCACAGTATGAAACAACATTGTCTTTATAAAAAGCCAATGTCGCTTCATCTATATTCGTATGTTTCATCGTTTCTTTAAAACTCTTTGCTTCTTTTATATATGTTTTACATGTTTCTACATTTGTGTCACTTGCTTGTACGTTTGACAATGCCAAAACTGACGCTATTGCCATGATTACTAATTTTTTCATTTGTTATCCTTATGTATATTATTTGTTTAGATAATGACAGTATAACACTTGAAACTTAAATTAATATAAAATACTTATAATTATAATAAGTATTAGTTATCATGTTTATTCGCTGCTTCTTGCTCTATCTCTTGTTTAGTGTATAATACGCTTACATATAGATACAAAAGGTTTATAAGGTATGAAAAAAGTACTACTATTACTTGGGTTATGTGTCTCATCACTTTTTGCAACCCAGCTCAAACACATCACCATAGGTAACCAAGACTTCTCCATCACCACAGAGTCTTACGATATCTACGACTCTAAAGGAGAAGTACTACGTCTTTACCGTGAAGAGCGTAACTATGACCTCACATTTATCTTCTCTCTCATACTCAAAGACCGTACAGGCACATGCTCTGACAAAAGTGTAGAAGATGGCTACTACGAGATAAACGGCACTACCATCACCCTCTACAGCCACTGGGACAGAAGAGGCAAAGCCTATGACGCTCCCTATGGTGCACGCATACAAGTCTACGAGATGCTACCCAACCATGATGTAGTACGTAA
>JAMONG010000175.1 GCA_027066595.1 Sulfurovum sp. | reverse complement strand
TTTGGGGTGGAGTTTTTGGTGGGCTTATAGGGCTTGTAAGTTCTCTCTTCTTATAGTTACAACTTCCTAGCAACCATAGTAGCCTTCAAACTTTTAAACCCTTGATAGTCTATGTCCCACCACTCTTCCATATGTATGAGTTCACAATGTTGTGAGAAGTAGGCTTCAAGCTCTCCCTCTTTGAGTCTAAATGTAGGGTTGGTAGCTTTGCGTCCATTGTCTTTATGGTCTACAAATGTCTCCATGAGTATGATGCCATCAGACTTAAGTGCTTCTATCATCTGTGGAAAAAGTTTACGTTCTAAGAAATAGGTGCAGACTATGAGGTCGTAGCTATTTTCTTTGAGTGTGTAGTTGTCGAAGTCAACCTCCATAGCATTGATGTGGGGTATGCCTTGTAGTTGTGCTATGGCTACAGAAGAGATGTCTAAGGCATCTACTTCAAAGCCAAGGGTTGTTAAATATTTACTGTGTCTACCGTTGCCACAGGCGATGTCAAGGGCATCTTTGCCTTTAGCTAGATGTGCATACTCTGTGATGAACTTGATGGGAACGTGCGGCATAGTGTCTTGTGCATGTTTTTCATCCCAGCGTTGTTTGTCTACTTCAGCCATATTGATACCTTTTAGTAAGTCTATTTGGCTATTATTTTAGCAAAACTTAGCATATTTAGGATTGATAGATGGCAAAACTTACTTTTATTTCGTGGAATGTAAACGGTATACGTGCAGTAGACAAAAAAGATGCACTCAAATGGATAGATGAGGAAAATGTAGATTTTTTAGGATTACAAGAAATCAAAGCAGAGGCAGACCAAATACCAGAGGGTATTTTTGAACGTAATTACAAGTTTCAGAGCATAAACTCATCTGTAAACAAAGGGCAGTCAGGTGTGGCACTCTATACAGATGTAAAAGGTGAAGCATCATGCTGTGACCATGTAGACATCTTAGATGAAGGACGCATCAATGAGTACCATTTTGACAACATCGCATACTTTAATGTCTACTTTCCTAACGGACAACGCAGTGAAGAACGGTTAGCCTATAAAATGGCATTTTATGAGCGTTTTTTAGAGCATATTTTAGAGCTACGTAAACAAGGTAAGTCGATAGTCGTATGTGGGGACGTAAACACAGCCCACCACCCCATAGACCTAGCTCGTCCAAAAGCAAACGAAAAGACTTCAGGGTTTTTACCTATGGAGCGTGAATGGCAAGATAAACTCTTGGCTTCAGGGTTCATAGATACGTTTAGACACGTGCATGGAGATGTAGAAGACCGCTATAGCTGGTGGTCTTACAGAGCAGGGGCTAGAGGTAACAATGTGGGCTGGAGAATTGACTACTTTTATGTCTCAGATGATTTAAAAGATAAGATAGTCGATGCAGACATCTTAGATCAAGTCATGGGTTCAGACCACTGTCCTGTGAAGTTGGTGTTAGAGGTTTAGTTTTTTGTTAAATGCCAGCCTTTTTCATAGGGGCAAGGGTAGGCATAGAGTTTTATATCTTTTTTACTGAGTAGGTAGGTGAGTTCTTTTTGCGAAGCATAAAGGTATTTGAATGTTCCTTGTGCATCTTTACAGATACATGTAACTTTTTGTTCATTTTTAGAAGAGAGGTAGGTATGTATAGTGGTAGGTTTTTTTTGTTGAAGAAGATGACTTTTTAAAGTTTTAAGTGATTTTAAAAAGCCTGAGTGTTTCATCTACTCTTCCATATCTCCACCTATAAAGTAAAACTCATCTAACCCTTCTAAAAAGCTCATAAGAAGTTCACCTGAACAAGGTTTAAAGTTTTTATGACTCTCTTTTCTGAAGAGTGAAGCGAGTTGTTGTTTGGTAAGTTCAATTTCCGCTAAACCGAAGATGATTTCAGTCTCAGCTTCTTTTAGTTCAAGGGCAATACGCAGTTTTTTAAGTATGAGGTTGTTTGTA
>JAMONG010000174.1 GCA_027066595.1 Sulfurovum sp. | reverse complement strand
TGAGCGGCAGTTACCGCACCCTGCCCACCAAGAGCAGGCATTCTGATTTTAATCGAATCTTTAGCCATTATAGTAGTCCTTTCTTCTTACATTCTTTTAAGTATGCTTCAGCTTCAGGAGTCACAAATTTAAAGTCAGCAAATCTGTCTTTATCTTGTTCTTTCATCTCCCATAAACCTTCATTTGCAGCAAGACCAATTTCAAGAATACACGGCGTGTAAAGGTGAATATATGTTGGTCCAAGTTCTCTAGCAATAAGTACTGCTTCTCTAAGAACTTTAGCTACTTTTTTAGGTGCAGATGCTGTTAATTTAACAGAGTACTGACATCCAGAAGTTACTGCAAGTTCCCACATAGGTACTTTATCAAAAGCTTTACCTTTTGGTGCCATTTTAAATACTTGACCTTTTGGTGTAGAACCAGACTCTTGACCACCTGTGTTTGCATATACTTCGTTATCAAAACAGATAGTTGTAATTTTTTCTTGTCTAAAGAATGATTGTAGTGTATAGTCAAGTCCGATATCAACAGTCGCACCGTCACCAGCAAGAACAACAACATCTTTCACTTTATCAGGGAATCTCCACTCTAACACTCTTTTGATACCAGATGCAACAGCATTCTGGTTACCAAATAATGAGTGTACTGTATGCAATGCAATATGTGGGAACATCAATGATGTACACCCAGTTGAGTTAACGATAATCGTCTCTTCTGGTGTTGGAAGTGCCGCAAGAATATATCTAAGTGCCGCAGCTTCTGGACAACCTGCACATAAAGAGTGTTCTTCAAGAATCTCTTTTTTGTCAGTAAGGTCGTTAATTCCACGTTTTTCTACGCTCTCTCCAGCCCATGTAGCATTGTCCTCAAGATCAATAATCTCTTGAGGCATAATGTCTCTAAACTCTGGATTTATTTTGTAAATATCAACTGACATATTATGCCCCTTTCTTTACATCTGTGTTGTCTAAAACTTCTTGGATAATAGCTTCAGCTGGCATACTCATACCACCTGCAACTCTTGGTCTACCAATAATTTTAGCATCTGATTTACCATAAAGTGATGTTGTCACTTCTTTGTCCAACCAACCAACAACGTTGAATTCTGGTACAAAGATGTACTTAGCATTCTTAGTCGCTTCAAGTAACTCAGCATGTGGGAATGGTCTAATAGTTCTTAATTTAACAACTTTTGTCTTGATACCCATTTTAGTAAGTTCTCTGTTTGCTTCTTTAGCTTGGTGTGACGCTGTACCACAAGCAACAAATACAATCTCTGCATCCTCATCACCAGTTGTATGTACTAAACCTTCTAAGAAATGCTTAGCATAAGGAATAGATCTTTCAACTGCAGATCTAATTTCCCACTGCCATGAAGCATGTGTTGCATAAGAGATATAGTTAGATTTCATAACAAATGGATCTCTTAAGAATCTTCCTGGAGGCATCTCTGAATCAATTGGAGGTAGTGGTGCTGCATATGGGTCATAACGTCTAAGTGCTATGTCATCTGATGGAAGCATTACTGACTCTCTTGTATGAGATACAAAGAAACCATCAACCACTGTTACAATTGGCACGTGAACATCTGGCATTTCAGCCACTGTAAATGCTGCAATACTCATGTCAAATAGTTCTTGAACATTTTCTGCATACCAAATCATACATCCAGTCTCTAGCATAAATGTCACTTCCAAGTTATCTGGTTGGATTGTTAGAGGTGAGTTAATACCTCTTGCCATTAAGATAAGTTGTACAGGTATTCTTGTACCTGACCACATTGGAAAGTTTTCCATTGCTCTAAGTGTTCCTGGTCCTGATGTTGTTGTTACTGTTCTAGCACCTGCCATTGCACAACCTGCAACTTCAGACATAACACCAAACTCATTTTCACCTCTAAAGTATGTACCAACATACCCTTCAGCCCATAGTTCACCAATAAGGTGAGCTGCTTCTGACTGAGGAGTAATAGGATAAGATACTGATGCATCAACGGTACATCTTTTCATCGCTTCTTTAAGCACTTCTGAACCTGTCATAAAGTGTTTTTCTCTTGGAGCTTCAAAAAGTAAGTAGTCAGTCGAAACCATAGTTTGACCTGACCAGTTTTTCTCTGCTGTCATATTTTTTATACTCATAGTAATCTCCTAGCCCTATTTTCCAAGCTCTTGCTTAACTTCTTTAGCAATCTTAATGAACTTCGCCATCTCTTCAGAATGCTGGTCTCTAATAGTAGCCATAGCATCTTCATGTCCTGAAAGTCCACAGATAGCAGCTGTATAACAATCTGTCTCTGATCTCACAATTTTCAATGCAACGTTCGCATAGTGACAATGAACACCAACAAAGATACATGCTTTAATGTTGTTATGCCAAATTGTAAGGTTTGGATGGTTTGGATTGATCTCAACTTCGGCATCAATCTTAGGATATTTTGGTCTATAATCATACATAGGTATCATTTTAGCATTTAATACTTCTGCCATCTCTTTGATAAGTGTTGCTTTTTTCTTTGCTTCATCATTCCATGCATAAAGAACTTGCGGTCCGGGAAAGATTGTAGCATTTTCACTTGTTAACATTACTCTAGCAATTTCTCTCATTGCTACTTCTTCATCAACTATATCAGTCAATAATAGTGCTTTACCTTCTGGTGGTGTAAGTAAACCATCATAAGCAGCCACCGGGTATGGTGAATAATAAGCTGGGCCTAAATTAGCCATTGTTTTCTCCTATTTATTACTTGTATAACCGCCATGCCATACATATAAAATTTAGCCTCATGATTGCTTTGAATTATGAAGGGTAACTCTTATGTATGTGGTAGGGCAGAGATATCTCTTTCTCACAGAGAGAAAGAGGGATTAGATTCTTAGATGGGAAAGATTCCCAAACACAAGAGTGTACTACTCAGTAGTAACCATTGCCATTTCAATACAGTTTCTGTCAAGAAGGTCAGAACATACGTATACACAAATTGCACAACCTTTACATCTGTCTTCATCAACCCATGAAGTACCATGCTCATTACCGTGTTTACTCTCTTTATCATACATTAATGTGTTTGCCTCTGGACAATAAAGTGTACACATGTTACACTTATAAGTTGAACACATTTCAGAATTTACTTTTGCTACATAATACATTATTTTTCCTTTTTATACTTCTAGATTAATTATTAGTTCGTTACCTGTCAAGTCAATGCTATTCGCTAACTCGAAAGTTTTGTTGATTACTTCCATGTTTTTCGCAAGAAGTTCTTCTTTTTTCTTAAACTTTTTCTCGATTGCTGAGTCTAGTGATGCAGTACCACCAGAAGCTACAAATGAATTACCTAAGAATCTTTCTCTTACGGCAGCTTCAATGTTCTCTTCAGTAACTAGTTTAGTTAAACCAAGTAACATACCCATCATAGCCATGTTAGTTGCAAGCTCTGTACCAGCAATTTTAAGTGCCAATTCAGTTGCATTAAATTGAACAACTCTCGCGTTCAATCTATTAAGTACTTCAATATCTTCATCTTCAAGTACATCAATATCTGTATTGATAATTACCAAAGAGTTTTTCTTTAATCCCGTATAGAAAGGCATAGTGTATGACTTACCATGTGTAATAACTTGTGAATGGTAAATCAAAATAATATCTGGGTAAACCACTTCACCTACTTCATAAATAGGCTCTGTTGATGCTCTTACATATGCTTCAACTGGTGCCATTCTTTTTTCAGAACCAAAAAATGGTACCAAAGAAGCATATTTACCTGCATTATCCATACAAGACCCAAGGATGTGAGCAGAGGTAACAACCCCTTGTCCACCAAGCCCTGATATACGCATGTTATATCTTTTTCTGTTTTCAATTGATGCCATTTTAGCTTACCTCTCTTTTCTTTTTAGATTCAACGATAGCGAACAATTCTTTCGCTTCAGGAGTCATAAATTCTTCGAATGCAAAACGTCCTTTTTCCATCTCTTTAGCATCTTTAAATACATCTGGTGTAGGAATAGAATACTCAATATTACATGATGTATAAACATGGATGAATGTTGGTCCAAGTTTTCTAGCTGCGAAGATTGCTCTTCTAATTGCTTTAGCTGACTTGTTAATGTTTGTTGGTGACATTTTAACAACGTACACACACCCTGCAGTAATTGCTAGTTGCATTGCAGGTAACTTACCAAAGTTTTTACCTTTTGGAGACATCTTAAGTACAGCACCTTCCATACTCATTCCAGATTCTTGTCCACCTGTATTACCATATGTTTCATTATCAAGCATGATAGTCGTGAATTTTTCACGTCTAAACCAAGCATGCATAGTCATAGAGAAACCAATATCCATCATTCCACCATCACCTGCAATAGTGATAACATCTTTTTGAATATCTGGGAATCTTAATCTAAATGCTCTTGTCATACCAGATGCCATTGCATTTTGGTCACCGTAGTTACCATAAACAAAAGGAACAGCTGCTTGAGAAATCGCAAGTCTACCACACCCAGCTGTACCAATAGTTACAGTATTTTCAGGGTTTGGAAGTGCTGCAAAGATGATTTTAATGTAATAAGCCATCCAACAACCAGAACACATTGGGTGTTCTTCAACTAACTCTTTAAATGTACCCATATTTTTAACGCCTACTTCAGAGTAGTCTTTACCAAATGGACCATAGTCCACTAGCTCAACGTAATCTTTTGGCAAATATCTCTTAAATTTTGATGCTGGGATCATATATTTTAAACTCATTGCTTATCCTTTATGCTTGTAATGTTTCTGATTTCATACCAAGAGCATCGTAAATCTCTGTCATGATCAATTCTACTGGTAATGTCATACCACCATATACTCTTGGTCCTTCAATAACATCTCCAGAATTTGGAATAGATGCTTGAACCTCTTTACATAACCATCCGATGATATTATGTTCAGGAACGATAATTGCTTTAGAACCTTTAAGTGCCGCACGAATTTCATCTTTTGGCCATGGTCTAATTGATCTTACTTTAACGAAACCAACACTTAACCCTTCTTCTTGAGCATATCTATTTGCTTCTCTCGCTTGTGCAGCAGCACAACCTGAAGCGACTAGCATTACATCAGAACCTGGGTTTTGTACTTCAATTGGTCCACCAAGATATTGGTAGATATATTTCATTGCTCTTCTATTTGAATCCCAAATCTCTTGTTGCCATACTGAGTGAATCAAGTAAGACATAAAGTTTGACTTTTGAACAGGAGCATCTCTTTGAATTCTCGCTGGTGGCACTTCGTTATCCATTGCTGGAACTGGTGCATGGTAAGGATCATTTTCTGTAAATGCTAGCTCTTCAGACATCATTTCAACATACCCTTTTGCATGCGTTACGAAGAAACCTTCTGTTGAAACAGATACAGGAATATATACATCTACTTTTTCAGTAATTGCAAATGCTGCAAGTGTCATATCAAATGTATCTTGCTGATTTTCAGCATGTAACATAATAATACCAGAGTGCATCAAGTATGCCATTTCAATATTGTCTGGCTGAATTGAAAGTGGTGCATTAATAACTCTTGTAAGTACACCTAGTACACATGGTACTCTGTGACCTGGCCAAGATACAATTGCTTCAAGACCTCTTAAAAGTCCTGGTCCTGATGTTGCTGTAAACAAACGTACACCTGCTCTAGCAGCACCTGCGATTGCAGACATAGTACCAAGCTCTTCTTCTGCTCTGTAATACTCTTTAATGTGACCTTGAGCGTAAATATCACCAACAAGGTGCATTACTTCCGACTGCGGAGTAATAGGATAGGCAATTGCCATATCAACACTTGCTCTTTTAACAGCTTCTGACATTGCTTGCGCACCAGTAATAAAATGCTTTTCTCTTGGAGCCTCATTTAAGAGGTAATCCATATCTACTAATTTTTTATTTAAACTCATTTATCTCTCCTAATCTTATTCAACTTCAGCTACGTGTTCACCTTTTCTACTCATGATGAGACTTCTGTACTCACCATAATCAGCAGGCGTAAGTGAACCCCAATCCTCTTTTGGTAAAGATGGATTTTCTGGAGGCATTGTTGGTGTATGCTCGATACCTAGTTCATTTCTAACTTCTATCACAACATCTCTAAATGCTAAGATATTATCAGCATGTACGTCTCTTAAAGAAGCCATTGCTTCTTCGTGACCCATCATTGCACACATTGCTACTGTATAACAGCTAGTTCCTGCTCTAATCATTCTTAAAGTAAGGTTTGCATAGTGACAGTGTACCCCGATGAATACACAAGCTTTGATTTTATTATCAAGAATAGTTAAGTTAGGGTGATTTGGATTAATCTCTGCCTTAACATCAATTTTTGGATATTTAGGTCTATAATCTGGCATAGGGATAATTTTACAATTTGGAATCTCTGATGCTAGTTCTAAAATAGCTGCTGACTTATCGGCAACATCATCTCTCCAGTCCCATAAAACTTGTGGTCCAGGGAAGATAGTAGGATTGTCCATTGTAAGAAGTGCTTTAGCAGCATCTCTCATCGCCTCTTTTTCGTCTACGATGTTACCATATAGTAACGCTTTACCTTCAGGTGAAAGTTCTACACCCATAGATGGTGCCGATTGTGGCATATAACCTACCGGACCAACTGTTATTTTCTTTGACATATTTGACTCTCCTTAATAAATGTTATCAAACAATTAATTTGACTTCAGCATATAAGCTAAGGCATCCTATCTAAAATATACATAAAATCTCATGAAAAGAGACGGTATCCATATTCCAGAACCTAATAAGTGTGTAATATAGTAATGTGCATTTGCACTGATATAATACACCCGATTCTAAATATTATAAAACTACAAAAGTAAAATTATTTACTACTCAATATAAAGCATTAATGCTTCATGAAAATAATTTATTCTTATAACTTATATTATAGAGAATCCTTATAATCTTAATTTAATCATATTATATTAAAAAGGGGTTAAAGCAGAATAAGCTCACTTTATATTTTCTCTATATGTGTATAATCTTCACAGGCAAAGCACCATGCATTTTAATGCTATTTTAATAGAATCTATTTTATTTAAAATGTTTAGCGAAGTATCCCTTAACCAAGTAATCAAAATGCTTCATACGTGCTTTTCCTTTAGGCATAGTTTTTCGTAAGTTTTTCATATTTCTTAAAAACGTTTCTACTGAATTAGGGATATTTTCTTCAAAGTACTGTCTCATTTTTTTAGTAAAAGCGGGTGAAGCACCATTCGTAGAAATAGCAACTGTCAAATCACCTTTTTGTATAAATGATGGGAATATAAAGTCACAATACTTTGTGTTATCTACTGAGTTTATAAGTATCCGTGAACCTCTTGATTCTTCATAAATAGATTGATGTAAATCTAGCGTATTTGTGGCAACAACAACAATATCAAAGCCATCTATATCACCTACTTGGTAAGCTCTTTGATAAAAAGTTAAATTATGCTCTGTTATAAGTAGTTGAGTCTCTTTTTTTATAGTTGAAGAAATCACTGTTATCTCTTTTGTAAATAGAAGTAATTTTCCCAGTTTTTCACAGGCGATGGTTGAACCTCCAACTAGCAATACCTTAAGATTTTTCATATCTATGTAAAGAGGAAAGTATGCCACTATATATCTCCAATAAAAGTTTTTTCATAGAAGATCATCTCTTTTTACCCATTCTACGTTATCCTTGAATCTTTTTAATATTCTATCCTATAACCCTATATTAACAGCTTTTTAGATAAAATTATCTATTAATTTTGATAGGCTTATAGGTCTATCGTGGAGCATACTAATGGATAAAGCAAAATATATTTGGATGGATGGTGAACTCACTCCTTGGGATGAGGCACAAGTACACGTTCTTACACACACTTTACACTACGGAAATGGTGCTATTGAAGGTACAAAAGCCTACAAAACGGTAGATGGGAGATGTGCCATATTTAAATTGAATGAACACACACAAAGACTACTCAATTCATCAAAAATGACACTGATGGATGTGCCCTACACTGTTGAAGAACTCAACGCTGCACAAGTCAAACTACTACAAGAAAATGAACTTTTTGATGGTGCGTATATTAGACCGTTAGTTTACCTTGGCTATGGCGTGATGGGGCTTTACCATAAAGACTGTCCTGTTAAGGTGTCTATCTCTGCATGGAAATGGGGAGCCTACCTTGGTGAAGAAGGGTTAAGAAAAGGTATACGTCTTAAAATCTCTTCTATGACAAGAACACCTAATACTTCTGGTATGGGCAAAGCCAAAGCTGTAGCCAACTACCTTAACTCTCAAATGGCAAAATTTGAAGCCGTTGAGGCAGGTTATGATGAAGCACTTTTACGTGATGACCAAGGCTACATAGCCGAAGCTAGTGGAGCTTGTTTCTTCATGGTAAGAGAAGGGAAACTTATCTCTCCCCCATCAGATAACACACTAGAGTCTATCACACAACAAACGGTGATTGATTTGGCTACTGACATGGGTATTGAAGTCATACGTCGCCGTATAAGTAGAGAAGAGACTTACATTGCAGAGGAGTGCTTTCTTACGGGAACTGCCGCAGAAGTTACCCCTGTACGTGAGATTGATGCACGTATCATTGGTAGTGGTTCACGTGGGCCAATCACAGAAAAATTACAAACAGCCTATTTTGATGTAGTAGCAGGTAAAAACCCTGCCTACATCCAACATTTAACTTATATAAACTAAATAAGGAATATTTATGCCAGCAGATATGAACGACTATTTTAAAAAGAAAAAACCAACAGGAAATAACAACAGCAACAACAGTGGTAATGGAGGAGGAAACTTTGAGAACCCTCTTAATAATATGCCTAAAGGGCTACCCTCTTGGCTCATTGTAATAGCAGCTATCATCGTTGGTCTATTTATTCTTAAACCATTTACCATCATTAATTCAGGTGAAGTAGGTATCAAAGTGACCACAGGTAAATTTGAATCTGAGCCTCTTATGCCAGGTCTACATTTCTTCATCCCTGTACTTCAAAAAGTAATTCCAGTAAATACACGGGTTAGACTTATAACCTATACCAATGATTCTTCACAAGCATTAGGAGACAGATATAAAGGATTTGAAGGAGGTTTACGTAAAAATAAAGCCATCCCTGTTCTAGATAGACGTGGACTTACAGTAAACATAGATCTCGCTGTACAATACTCACTCAAAGCCGCATCTGCTCCAGCAACCATTGCTAAATGGGGATCAAGCTGGGAAGAAAAAATCATCAACTCTAAAGTAAGAGAAGTGGTACGTGATGTGGTAGGTCAATACACTGCAGAACAACTTCCAGAAATGAGAAATACCATTGCAACTGCTATACAAACAAAAGTAACTGAAAAAGTAGACGCACTTGCCAATCAACCTGTTGTACTCTCATCTGTAGAACTTAGAAATATTGTACTCCCTGCAAAA
>JAMONG010000173.1 GCA_027066595.1 Sulfurovum sp. | reverse complement strand
TGTTTGAACAAGTCGTGTGTTGCTTCCTGCGATGAGCAGATTATTTTCATCCAAGATGATGGTACCCCTGCACTTCGTTTTGTACAGAGTGGATGTACATTTTGTGAAGCATGTGCAGAGGTTTGCGAAGCAGGGGTTTTAAGTTTAGAGCATACACATAATGCAGAAACACTCAATGCAACATTTCGTATCAGTACAGAAACCTGTGTGGCTCACCATGGGGTGATATGTTTTTCCTGTAAAGAGCCGTGTATAGATGATGCCATTTTGTTTAATGGGATGTTTAACCCAGTGATAGATATGGAAAAATGTACAGCATGTGGATTTTGCTTATCCAGATGCCCTACACAAGCTATAGATTTTAGCCCTAATGCCTTAAAGGAGTATGCATCATGACAGGAGAAATACTAGTAACAAAGTATCCTAAAATATTTGCTTTGCTTGATGAAGATATAGATGAAGTACGCTATTTACTTGTGGTAGATGAAAATTTTAACGATGAGGATTCAGATGAGTTTGATGCTGTTGACCCTGAAGATTATAACTACTTGGTGTATGTGACAGAACGTCTACAAGCACTTCTTGGTGAAGAACGTTTACTTGCTTTGGTAAAACGTTTAGATACGCATGCAAGTATTGATTTGCTGTATATCGTTGAGGTCGATTTATATGGTATGCAGACGGACTTAACACAAGAAGAGATAGAGCGAATGATATTGGATTTAATAGAGGATGCTTTATGATGAGGTATCTGTTTACTCTATGGCTTTTTACATACACACTCTTTGCCTTTTCTATCGTCAACCCCACTCATCAGATAGAGGCAAATGGAACGGTCAAAGATATGGTGTTAAACGTAACAGAACTTGTCATCGGAACAGATAATGGTCTGGTACAGGTTTATGATACGGTAGAGAAACGTTTTGTTAAAGAGATACAACTAGCGAAGATTAAAGATTTTATGGGTGACGAGATACCTGCACGGGTATTTTCAGTGGATGTATATGAGGGGCGTTATCTTTTTTTAAGTGACAGTGGTAAAGGAGGGTATACAAATCTTTGGATAGAAGAAAATAACCAAACACATTTAATCATAGGTGCAGAACAGAAACAAGCTATGATTAAAGCTAGATTTATTGACAGTAGGCATATTTTATTAGGACTTTTAGGGAATGAAGCGGTGCTTTTTGATGTGGTAGATAAAAAAGAGATATACAGGGTACAGCTTAGTGAGTCAAAGTTTTCAGATTTTGCCCTGAGTCTTGACAAGCATCAAGCCGTTTTTTCTTGCGAGAGTGGTATACTTAATGTGATAGACACCCATACGGGTAAGGTGCTGTTGGTACTACAGGGACAAAATGTAGACAATGTCTACAAGGTAGACTTTAAACAAGGCATTGTCTCTGCCGCTGGACAAGATAGAAGAGCCGCTTTGTATGATACGCTAAGTGGAAAAGGAACGTATATACAAGCCTCTTTTCTCATCTATGCTACGGCATTAAGTCCAAGTGCAAAGCGTGTGGCTTTTAGTATGGATGAAGAAAACACTATTTCTATTTTTAACAGAAATACCAAAACAAAAATAGCCCAATTAAAAGGGCAAAAAAGTACACTCAATACCATACTATTTCAAGATGAAGAGAGACTCTTTTCATCAAGTGATGATAGTACTATTATGGTGTGGAAAATCAACCAATAGGAGAAAAAAGATGAATATATCAAGTATTGTGGTACAGGTGTTACCTAAACATTATGAGGAAGTAAAAGAGTCTTTAGTAAGCTCTGGTGTGTGTGAGTATCATTTTGGAGAGAAAGAAAAAGGGAAGATGATAGTCACCATAGAAGGTGAGGGTGTAGAAGAAGAGATAAAAAAACTTGTACATATCCAAAAAACCCCTCATGTACTCACTGCAGATATGATGCAGACGTACCAAGAAGAACTCGAAGGTGCTATCAAAGAGCTTGAAGATGCTGACGTAGTACCTGATATGTTAAATATGGACTCTGTGGATGTGCGTGACATCATCTATAATGGTGACTTGAAAAAGAAAGACTTTCATGGTGGTGTGTAGATGGTAGTGATAGAATCAGTCATCCAAACCAATGCTCTAGGACGTTGGTATATCGAACTTTCAGACACCACAAAAGAAGAGAGTGTCAAAGACAATCTAATGATTTGTCTAGACATCCATGAGTATGCTGAGAAAATAGGGTTAATAGCTGAAGCGTATGCTGGAGAGATAGAAGTTGCATGGTCTAGTGGTGAGGATGTTACCCCAGAACAGATAAACGAAGTACGTCAACAGATTATGGCGTATGAAGCAGAGATAGAAGCTAAAAACAGTGAAGCCACACACATGCCAGATGGTACACCAAACTTTAATGCATAAATTTTTAAAAGAGATATATGGTGTAGGTATTCTCTTTTTTTATTATGTGAAATATATTATTCTTTTTGGATGGTTATTTCTTCGCTATGGGTTGGAATACAAAGACAATATGATAATGAATGTTTTGTGGGTATTTTGTTTTCTCTTATTTATTAAAGACATGGTTTATAAATATGTGTTTAATAAAAGTTATTGTGATGAAAATTCTTGTTCTTCTAAAAGATAGTTGTAGTATACTTTTTCATCTAAACTTGGGAAAAATAAGATGGGAAATGTAGTTTATAGTGCTTTAGATACTAGTGGTAATGAAAGATATGGTTTTTGTGAAGCCACTAACAATAGAGAAGTGTTAAAAAAATTAAAAGATAAAAATCTTACTGATATTAAACTTTATGGAGATGCTGTACTAGCCTTACCTTTATCTGATGAAATAAAATCTTTAATTGAGGAAGAAAAGTCTAGCAGGGCTGAAAATGAAATAAAGATGCTCTTAAACCCAGGGTTTAAAACATTTTTTATACTTCAAATGAAAGATTTTAAAAAGATGTTTTTTATTCCTTTAGGAGTATTGATAGCTTTATGGGGGTTTTATGAATCTTCTTTATGGATAACTATTGTAGGTTGTTTATTGGTTATTGCTGTGCCTATATTTTGGAGATTGGCATATACACTGACAGATAATTTTTACAAACTTTATCAAGCATATTTTTTAGGTGAGTGGGGTAAAGCTTGGGAGTTGTTAGATAGTTATCATGTACATGAAAAGATATTACCTGAAGAGATTAAAGTACACTTAGACACTATGGGTGCAAAATTATTAGCTATTGACAGTAATCCTAATGAAGCACTTGAAAAAGTACAAAAAAAGTATGGTTTTTTACAAAAAAGTTCTCCCTTACAATATGACATTTTGATGAGTGAGATATATGGGATGAACGGTGAGTATGATAATACGTTAAAACAGCTTCAAAAACTTTATAATGAGAATAAAGAAAGTGCAGTCTTTCAATTAGATTTACTTTTGGCTGAGGCTTACTTAGGGAATAAAATAGAATCTAGAAAATTACTGAAAACGCTCAATCAAGAAGAATTGGAAGTTTTTGCACAACCTATGGCTAATGTCGCTTATGGGATTTTATATTTAGATGAAGATAATGATAAAGCTTTACACTATTTTGAAAATGCTATTGAGGATATGAAACTATATAAAAATAATATGATGAGTGCTGGGTCTCTAAGTATTGCCATGAGCTATTATGCCATTGCATTATATGATGCAAATCAAAAGCAAGAAGCTAAAGATACATTAGACGTAGTATGGAGTATTACCTCTGTGCATGGACATAGAAGTCTATTGGAAGCTATATTTGAACGTATTCCTGAGTATGAAAAAAAGGATAGATAGATGCAAGACATAAATGAATATATAAAAGAAAAAATACTGCTCAAAAAAACATTTACTATATCTAATAAAGATATATATCATGCACATGTTAACTTGTATAGGTCATGGCTACAGTGGTTAATAATATTCATTTGGACAGTATTAATATATTATTCGTGGTTTGGATATTTTGATTTATTAACAGTAGTAATTTTTATACTTGTAGTATTTTTTGGGCTATTCTTTTTTACGAGAGTAGTTACTCCTCTGGCATTGTTAATTTATCCACCTTGGCGTAAAGGACGAGTAGGTGAGCATACTATCGTGTTGAAAGAAAAAAGTTTTATTGAACAGACAGAATATAATCAAACATCTATTGAATGGAAACATATAGATAAAGTGTATGAACGAGCAAAAAGTATCTCAGTAAAATTTGGAAGCGAATTTTTTTATATGCCTAAGCGTGAATTTTCTGAGGATGAGTGGAAATTATTAAAAATAATATTAAAAGAGAAAATAGGAACTCAAAAATATAAAGTAATTCAAATGGGTGTATTAAAGTTTATAGTACTTTTTATTTTAGGGTTGTTTTCTATGTTGGTACTTATTTCAATGACATTAGAACTTCAGGTATTTAATCAAAAGTTACCAAAAGAAGTAAAAAAAGAGTTACGTACATTTCATAAGATGAGTAACTTATTAAAAGGTGTGACAGTAGATGATAATAGGGATTATAATATCTCACAAGCTATGGAAACTATAAACTCTTATTTAAATAAAAATAATTTTAAAAAAGCACCTATTAAAGATATGAATGATTCATTTTCTTGTAATATGTCTCAAGAATTAGAACAAATATTTACTTGGCATAATGGTATTAAAAACCTTATTCCATATCTTGACTTACTCTCTGAAAAGCAAATGAAGTATCAATATGAAAAATTTAAACTAGAACAAAGTGATGAAAATAGACCTTTTGTACCTTTTGTTGTTGATGGAGGGGCTTATGGTTTAGCTTATCATTGTTTAGGTGAAAAAGGTATTTATGATTATGACCCCTATGGGTATGAAAAACCTCAAAAAGTTTATTATGGGTTTTCACATTTTTTAACAGTAACAGCAGATGCCTATAAAGAAAAAGCTTATTATAAAGAGTATGGTAATTTATATATAGATGAAAAAAAACTACTTAATATAGAACGTAGATATTATTCAAAAAAGGATAAAAAAAGATATCGTCAACGTACTAAACTTTATACACGTAAAATGCTTGAATATGAAAATAGTACTGACACTTTGTTAAAAACTATGTTAATTAAAGAACTTGGAAATACATATGATGAAGACCTCATTGATTTGGTAAAAGTATATTTAAAAAGTGAGGAGAGTGAAGTCGTAGAAGCAGCTCTCTTTGCATTGGGTAAAGTGGGTAACTCATCAGTTTTACCATTACTTTATACTTATCTGGAGAATGATGAGGAAGTACAACAAAATATAGCATTATTAGCTATCGCAAATATTGTCAACGATGAGAACGATGAAAACAATGAAATTTTGGGAAAGGTCTATACTCTTTTAAATGATGAAAATAAGCTTGTTGTTCTAAGTGCATTAGAAGTTATATATAAGATAGCAGACAAGAGTTCACTAGAAAAATTAATGCCTTTATTTGATAGTAAAGGATATGCCGAACAATTAAAAATGGTGCAGATATTTGGAAAAATTGGAGATAAAAAAACTTTGTCACTTTTAAATACATATCTTAAACATATTAATAGTTTAGATTTTGAGGCTGAGAATTATGGTGGCTTTAGAGGTAGTGACCCTCATCCTACTTTTATTAAAGCTGAAATTGAAAAAGCAATTGGCTTTATTAAGTAGACAATAATATATTTTACTTATATTATTGATAATTTTAAGTTATCTTAAATATAAGTTTTAGTACAATTCTGCCATAAAAATAATCTAAAGGGATAGACCATGAAAAAATTGATTACAACTTCTGTAGTAGTAGCTACATTATTGACCGCAGTAAATGCAGAGACAGCTCCAGTAGCACAAACACAAGAGGTAGCTAAAACAGCGGTAAAGTCATCATCTGATTTTGATATGAACTCAATGGTAAAAGATATGAAAGAAGCGATGATTAGCATGAGTAAAGATGCTAAAGATTCACTTTTAAGCCTTAAAGACGGTGCAGTTGAAACTTCTAAAACAGCAGAAAGAACAGTGGTTGCAGTAAGTAAAGATGCTAAAGATTCATCTGTAAAAGTTTCTGATGATTTAAAAACAGTAGAAACATCAAACTCTAAAGACAGTAGAGACACAATCGTTGCAGTATCTACCGATACGAAAGATGCAGTAGCAAACACAACAAAAGATCTTAAAGATTCTACAACTGTAGCAGCTAAAGAGATGAAAGATTCTGCTTTATCAGTATCTGCAGATGCATCTACAAGTGTAAAAACAGTATCTAATGATGCAAGTGCTTCAGTAAAAACAGTTTCAACACATGCAAATGAGACAGCAAAAGTGGTTTCAAATGACTCTGCAACTTCAGTAAAAACAGTATCTAGCGAAACACATGCTTCAGTACAAGCAGTTTCAAATGATGCTTCAGCTTCAGCAAGTACCGTAGCAACTAACCTTAATGATACTAGCAAGACGATGTCAAATGACTCTGTAGCTTCTGTTAAATCTGTAAATGACAACACTGCATCAGCAGTAAAAACAGCTTCAAGTAATAATGCTACTTCAGTAGAGAGCGTTTCAAAAAATGCAAATGATTCTACAAAAAGTATCTCAAAAGATATCTAATATTTTTTAAGACCATTACTTTCTAAAAGTAACCCTTCTTTTGGGTTACTTCTTTCTCCCAATACTTTTTCTTACCTAACTACAGCATTTTATGAAGCATTTTGATACATTTATGAGAACCTCTTCTTATTAAAAACATTAAATATATTGATAGCGATGGAATATAGGGGTTTGTATGTTATACTTTTTTTGATTTAAATCAAGGAAAATAGATGTTCGAACTTAAAAATATACCCCTCTTTTCAAAATTAAGTGATGAACAGCTTAGCGAGCTTCACTCTTATATGTATATACACCATTACGAAAAAGAGAGCATTGTCTTTTATGAGGGTGAGACAAGTGAATACTTGCATATTTTACTTGATGGTGATGTACGACTTTATAAAACATCACCCAAAGGTACGCAGGTACATATGCATAATTTTGTAGCACCTGAGGTTATTGCACTTTTCGCAGCTTTCGAAAGCATTCCTTTTCCTGCTACGTGTGAGTTTTTGGGCACAGGTACGGTAGGATTACTTCCTATGGAAAAAATTTATAATTGTATGAAAAATGTAGACTTTTCCATAGCATTAGTCTCTGCACTCTCTAAGCGTATGAGACTTCTTTCATCGTTACTTCATAAAGAGACCATCTATAGTACTGAAGCAAAAATTGCAGATATTATCCTTGAGAACCCCTCTGTTTTTGAACGTCTTAAAAACAATGAAATTGCTTCTATTTTAAACATGACACCAGAAACCCTCTCTCGTATACTTACTAAAATGAAAAAAGAAGAGATTATAACGATTAAAGAGCATATGGTAACTATTTTAAATAAGCAGGCATTGCAAAATATTATAGAGACTAATCGTATACTGAAGTAAGAGGTATGCCTCTTAAATCTCTTTCTAACCCCAGTTCAATTTTCGTTTAGCTATAATTTAATATATTATTTAAGATACAAGGTGTAGATATGTTTGGAATATTTGATAATGATTCAGAAGTGGCAGAGGCTAAAATATTTTTTGGTTCAAATGAAGAGACAAAAGAGAATGTACAAGAGCGTAAGAGTCCTTTTGATGGTTCGGTAGTCAGTAAAGCACCTGTGTGTGATGTGGATGATACCATCATGGCACTGCACATCGCTAAAAAAGCGACAAAAGATGCAGCGAAGTCACCACTCTCACAGCGTATTTTATGGCTAGAAGATGTAGCAAAAAGACTGAATGAAGAGAAAGAAGCTTTTGCTAGTATGCTTGCACGTGAGGTGGCTAAACCTATAGCCTTTTCACGTATAGAGGTAGAGCGTTGTGTAGAGACTTTACGGGTTACAGCAATGGAACTTGCCAATCTTCACGGAGAGACCATACCTACAGACATTATGCCAAGTGGCAAAAAAACCTTAGCCTTTTATAGACGTGAGCCTGTGGGTGTTGTGGCGTGTATTACACCGTTTAACTTTCCGTTGAACCTTGTGGCACATAAAATTGCTCCTGCTTTAGGAGCTGGTAATACGGTAGTGCTTAAGCCCACGCCTGAAGCACCGATGATTGCTTATATGTTTGCGAAACTTTTTGTAGACTCAGAGTATGCAATAAAAGATGCACTTTCTGTTGTTTATGGCGATGCTGAAGTAGGCTCTACGATGGTCACTTCTGACATCCCTAGAGTCATAAGTTTTACAGGTTCTGTACCTGTTGGAAACATCATTACCAAACAAGCAGGTATCAAAAAAGTAAGCCTTGAACTTGGAGGTAATGCTGCGACATACATAGACAAAAGTGCAGACCTAGCGGTAGCTGCAAAGCGTTGTGCTTTTGGGGCATTTTACAACTCTGGACAAGTGTGTATTTCACTTCAGCGTATCTATGTCAACGAAGAAGTCTATAAAGAATTTGCAGAGCTTATAGCAAAAGAGACTAACCTTCTTAAAGTAGGTTCCCCTTACGATGAAGATACTTTTATGGGTCCTCTTATAGATGATGACTCCAAAAATAGAGCTAAAACATGGATAGCCTCTGCTCAAAATGAGGGGGCTAAAGTCATCTCTGGTGGCAAAGAAGTAGAGGGTATTTTTGCTCCAACAGTCATGGCAGATGTAACAGATGAAATGAAAATTATTTGTGAAGAGGTGTTTGCTCCTATCGTATCTTTAGTCTCTGTGCCTAGCTATGATGTAGCCATTGAGAAGATGAATGACTCTCCGTATGGACTGCAGTTTTCCATTTTTACCAATGACTTGAAGTTAACACAAGCATTTATAGAAGATGCACAGTGTGGAGGTGTGGTGATTAACGATATTCCGACACTGCGTTTTGATGTACAGCCTTATGGTGGGTCTAAACTCTCTGGTGTAGGACGTGAAGGTCCAAAATGGGCACTTGAAGAGTTTACGGAGATTAAGAGTGTTGTCATCTGCTAACTCTTTAAGTTTTTGCCGAAGGCAAAGCTTTAGTGTGTGAAGCAAGGGTGAACTTTGTTAAGAGAGTTTTGATATGCTTAGACAAATATTTATGTAGGATTAACGATGGATACTATTTTTCAGCCAGGGTTTTTAGGTACTAGAGCACCACTTTTTATGGATATTGTCTCTGTGATTGTTGCACTTTTGCCATTTTTGATTTTTGGAGCTATTTTACTTGCTAAGAAAAAGAACTATCAATCACATGAGAGTGTACAAAAGTTACTTTTTGTTGTGACTGTCATAGTGGTTGCTTTTTTTGAGTTTGGTGTACGTGTAGCAGGTGGGTATAAAAACCTCATGGAAGGTAGCTCTGTAGGGCATAACTATTTCATTTATGTGCTTATTTTTCATATTATTATCTCTGTGGTGACACTTATTTTATGGATGATGACACTCTACTATGGCAAGCGTTATAAAAAACAAAAAACACTTCCAGGACTCTACTCTGCTGCACATAAAAAAGAGGGACAACGTACCTTTATAGGCATCATACTCACCATGCTTACAGGTGGTTGGGTCTATGCGTTGCTTTTTGTCTACTAAAAGATGAAAACCATAGCCATCTCTGCCTGTCTTCTAGGTAAGAAATGTCGCTATGATGCAAGTGACAATACCAATGTA
>JAMONG010000172.1 GCA_027066595.1 Sulfurovum sp. | reverse complement strand
CGTATAAAAGTCTCCACCTTTTCCAATGGTTTTAAAGCTTTTATAGTATCCCTCATCCCCATAGAGCCACGCATTCATGTATTGACTAAAGTACATTTTCCATCCGCACATAAAGTTTAAGCAGACGTATTTGCTTATCAATCTTGTATATCTTTTGATCAAGTTTACGTATCTGTAGTGAATTATGCATTATCTCTGTGTCAAGAGATGTTTTTTCACCTGCATCTGCAAGGTTTTTTGTGACCTTGAAAAGATTTTGGTAAATCTTTTCATCTTTTTTAGCTAAAGCTATTTTTTTATCTAAAATTTCTAAGCTATTATCTATCCACTGGTACTCTTCTTTGACTGTCTCTTGTCTATCTAATACTTGTACAGCAGCTCTAAGCTTTTCTACTTTACTTGCTTCTATATCTGCAAAGGCATTCACATCAAGAGGCATAGAGACTGTAAATCCATAGTTATAATACTGTTCTTGCAGTGTAGAACCAGGGCCTACAAATAAAGGGTTTATATCTCCATCAATATACTGCCCTTGAAGTGATACCGTAGGCAGATACTTAGCCCATGTTATTTTTTCATTATAGTTAGAGACTTCTGCACGTAATCTGTCTGTTTTCAAATCTAAATTTTCAGAGCTATACTGCTCTTTACTCATGAGTTTTAATATAGGTAATTTAAGCTCTTGGGGGTCTTTGTCGCTCAAAAGAGAAAATCTCTGTTTTAATTCTAAAAGATTGAGTTCCATCTCTAAAAGAGTCGCTTCATCTTGACTCTTTTTTAAAATGGCTTGGTCTAAAAAACTACTGTCTAAAAGTCCTGCTTCATAGCTGTCTCGTTTTTGATGTATGTCTATTGTGTCATTTTTTATAAGTAAACGCATCTTTTTTTGTTCAAGCTTGGTCTTTTTCAAATTAAAGAGTATCGATACTGCATCGCCAATCATCTGTCGTTTTTGGAGCATAATATCACTCGCATTAGCACGACGCATGGCATCTGAATATTTAATCGCATAGTAAATACCACCAGACCTAAAAATGGGTTGGTCAATCACCACAGAGAAAGTACCCATATCTATCGTTTTATCACCAAACTGAGTACTGTAATTCTTACTGTATTTCATACGTATAGGGTTTACCCAACTCTTAGAGAGCTTGTCGCTCTCCAATTCATTTGATTCGAGCTGATAGTCAAAGAGTAATTCTTTATTATCAGATAAGATATCACCTAGTTCATCTGCATGAAGTAATGACGCTAAAATACTACAAAGAACAAATAACTTTTTCAAAACGTTTAAACCCTTCATCTATTTCAGACTTACTTATGGTAATACTCGGCAGAAAACGTACTGTATTACGCCCTGCCTTTAAGACAACAACACCCTCATGCATACATCCTTTAATAATACTACCTTGTATTTCTGCACTCTTTGCACGTAAACCACGCATAAGCCCTAGTCCAACTTCTTTTTCAAATAATGTTTCATACTTAGTAACGATTGATTTTAATTTTTCCGAAAAGTAAAGTAAAGTCTCATCTATAAGCCCCTCATCATACATCGGTGTTAACACTTCTAGTACTGCTAAACCTGCAGCTGTACTTAAGTAGTTACCCCCAAAAGTACTTCCGTGGTCACCTGCACTAAGCACCTCTTTGTGCTTGGTCATCACTGCACCTATGGGTACACCACCCCCTAAACCTTTAGCAAGTGTGATGATGTCAGGCTCTATCTCATACAAGTTTGAAGCCAAAAACTCACCTGTACGGTAAACGCCTGTTTGCACTTCATCTACTATGAGTAAAATATCTTTGCTTTTTAGATGCTTTGCAAGTTTTTGTATTTCCTCTTTTTCAAAAGGTTGAACACCACCCTCTCCTTGCACAAGTTCTATAAGCACAGCAACCGTCTCACCATCTATGGCAGTGTAGACATCTTCTATACTTTTCTCATAAGAGAACCCATCTGGATATGGTGAAAAGTGAGGTGTATGAAAACTCTCTTGCCCT
>JAMONG010000171.1 GCA_027066595.1 Sulfurovum sp. | reverse complement strand
TAAGATTGATTTGCCTACAGGCACGACAGGTGCAAAGACGGCATGTAAGAAAAGTCCTGCATCTTGACATCTTTTACCTGCGATGGCAGCATCCATAACTTCTCCTATGTGTATAGGAACAATAGAGGTCTTTGAATCCCCAATATCAATGCCTTGTGCTTTGAGGGCATTTGAAAATGTTTCGGTATTTTCATGAAGTTTTTTTATAATGGTCCTTCGTTCTGATTCAAATATTTCTAAAGCTTTTAATGCTGTTGCCATAGCGGTAGTATTTACTGCTATAGAATAGATAAACCCACGAGATTCATGGCGTAAGTAGTCAATAATCTTTGCATTTGCTGCGATGTACCCACCACTTGCAGGTATGGCTTTACTTAGCGTAGACATAATGATGTCTATATCATCAGGATTTAGGTCAAAGTACTCTACCACACCACCTCCTGTTTCTCCTAGTACAAACATGGAGTGACACTCATCTACCATCAGTATGGCATCATGTGCTTTACATGCTTTGATGATAGCTGGCATATCGGCAACAGTACCACTCATACTAAAGACAGAGTCAGTGATGACAAGCTTACGTGCATCATGGGGTAGCTTACTTAGTATACTCTCTAAATGACTAGCATCGTTGTGTTTGTAACGTATGAGCTTTGCATTGGCATATCTAGCCCCATCCATGATACTTGCATGGTTGAGTTTATCACAAATGATATAGTCATTTTTTCCTACTAAACAGGCAATGGTAGAGACATTGGTTAAGTAGCCACTAGAGAGTACCATGGCATCTTCTTTTTGGTGAAGTTTTGCTATCTTTTTTTCAAGCTTTGTATGTAAAGAGGTTGTTCCTGCTAAAAAGCGTGAACCACTCATTCCTGTGCCAAAATCGTTTATGCTATTTATAGCAGCTTGATTGATGGCAGGGTGTTTGTTGAGTCCTAGATAGGAGTAGCCTCCTAACATAAGCATTTGTTTTTTTTCTACTTCTACCCAACACGGAGAAGACTCTGCTTCAATTTCTTTAAACCAAGTATACACACCAGATTTTTTTATTCCTTCTACATCCCATATAGTTTTCATTGGGAAAAGTGGTCTTGTTGTTTTTGGCATCTGTATAGTCATCATATATCCTTTATATGTAAATGATAAACACCTTGTGACAAGGGGTTCATATATATGTAAGTATCTTTATGATACACCTCGGGTTAACACGGTAGATTTTATGATAAAAATGTGATTATTTTTTAATTTAAATTGATTTTTGTGATATTTTTGTGGGATAAAAGTTGATATATTTTTGTTATACTTGCCCCAAATACAAAATAATATATTTTTTATGGAGAAATAATGCTCAATTTCAAAAAACATATCTTAAAATCAGAGAGTTTTAGTTCTGACAGAGAGCGTCTTAAAGGGATGATTTTAAGTTTAATTCTTATCATTACTGTCATTATTTTAGTTTTTGATGTATATGGTAGTTATCTGGATGGATATCATTATATGGTGGTGATTGAAACATGTTTAATTATAGTGTCACTGTTTATTTATATATCTTACCCTAAGTGGATATCTTTAAATATAGCAATTAAAATATTTTTGATGCTTATTATGATGTTAATCGTTGTTTCTTTAACTCTTCCAGGATACAACCCTGAGTTTAGTCTCTTCGCATTAGCTGCTATGCCAGCAGGTATCTTTTTTCTTATAGGATTTAGAGAAGCTACTATATGGAGTATCGTTATAGCTTTCTTTATATTTTTAAGTACACTCAATGCGTACGTAGGGTGGATAGAACCTGTATTTGCTGCCGACCTTTTATTGCAAGTGAGTATCGCATATGTGATTGTCTCATTTTTTTACTATACGATAGAAAAAGAGAGAGTAGGGTATGAGAAGCAGTTAAATCAAACCATTTTAGAAAAAAACAAACTCATCAAAGAAAAAAGTGTTTTACTTAAAGAGGTGCATCACCGTGCTAAAAATAACCTACAGACTATTATGGGAATTTT
>JAMONG010000170.1 GCA_027066595.1 Sulfurovum sp. | reverse complement strand
TTCATACTCGATAAACTGTAAGTTGGTAGGTCCTTCAAATTGGCATTTTTGGGAGATTTTCTGCATAGTCTCAAGTAGGACATTATTGACTTTTACATTGAGTGCTTTTTTGGTAGCTCCCTCTTGACTAAGTTCACGTCTTAGAGCGATAGGGTTCACAAAGCTACCATCTCCAAGTCCAAAGAGTGAGCAGGTGTATTCTCTGTTTTGAATGTCAAGTTTTTGTTGTGCCATACAGCCACTGCCAAAACGCTCGATGTAAAAGTCAAACTCTTTTTTATCGTTGATAAGAGCCACCCCTTTAGAGGCATAGGATATATCTTGTTTGAGGATAAACGGCAGTCCAAACTTCTTGTTGGCTTCTTCAAAAAGGGTTTCACTGTGGTCTATGTAAGGGATGAGGTCTGCTACACCTTCTAAGAAATGGTAGGTTGCTTTTTTATCATCAAAAGTTTTGTAAAGAGCTTTGTTATTGAGCGAGTATTTGGCTCTATGGTCTAGGCTGTCAAAGTTTGCGATGAGTGCTTTAAGGTCTTGTTCTATTCCTGGGATAAGTAAATCTACCTCTTCTTCTTTGACGATTTGATTGATAAAAGGTATAAAGGCATCAGAATCTGCTCTAACTCCCTGTATGAATTTGTCACACCACTTTTGACCTACGGCATCATGGAAGATGTCTATTCCTATGACACGACACTCATAGTTTGATTTTTTAAGACTATTGATAAGACCATATCCGATGATGGCACCAACGCCTGTTATCAGTATAGTAATTGGTTTATTGTTCATAGTTAAGTATCCTTTTTAAACCCTCATAAAGAGAGATGGGTGAGATGTTTTTACTTTCATAAATGTCTTGCTGAGGGATATGCACAGAGGGAATGACTGCCTTATCAGAAAGTCTAGAGATGTTTGGTTGTTTATTGACTATATCAAAGAGCATATAGGCTATTTCAGCAATGGTATGGTTTTGTTCTTCCGTGACATTCCATATCCCAATTTTTTGTTCTGCCATGACCTCATTGACTACATGACATAGATAATCGATATGTATGTAGTTTCTAAGAGGATTCTTTTTACCAAAAAGTGTAATCTTTTCTTCATTGTTGATGGTATCAACAAAGTAGTAGAGCATCGCTTGACCTTTGATGGCAAGACGTGCATCATCATAGACTTGTGCAAGTCTGAGGATGGTGAGTTCTATCTGATGTTCTTTACAGTAGGCAGATGCAAGCTCTTCAGAGAGTTTTTTGGTCTGTCCGTAACTGTTGAAGTAACCGTTGTCTTTTTCATCTAATGCAAAGATAGAGGAGAGGAGTATGATACGTTTGATACCATGCTTCTTAGCATATTTGCAGATATTGAGTGTGCCTGTAACATTACTATTGAAAGAGGCTTCATAGTCATTACTCGCTATGGCGGCTGTGTGAATGATGGTATCTATCGTTCTTTCTGGTTTTTGAAAGGTGTTAAAATCTGTTAGGTCAAATCCATTTTCTCTGTTGAAACCTAAGGTGGTATATTTTCCTTGAAGAGAAGTTTCAATATAACTACCAATGAAGCCTTTGTTCCCTGTAATCAGTACACTTTTCATACTACATCACCTCTTTGAACATTAAGCATAGTAGTCTTTTATCGCTTCTATCACACTCTCTAGCTCTTCTTGTTTGATACCATAGTAAAGTGGTAATCTTATAAGTTTTTCACTCTCTGTTGTAGTATAGGTATCTGTACCGCTAAATGTTCCAAACTTAATGCCCGCAGGAGCACTGTGCAGAGGAACATAGTGAAAAACAGCATGGATATCATGGGCTTTCAGGTGTTCTATGAGGTTGGTTCTTTCGTTAAGGTCTTTGACTCTGATGTAGTACATATGTGCATTATGTACACAGCTATCAGGCACAGTAGGAAGTTCGATAAGCCCTTTTTTATTTAAGCCACTTAATCCCTCATAATAGACTTTCCAGTGACCCACACGCTCATCATTGATTTCATCAGCAATGTCAAGCTGTCCCCAAAGATAGGCAGCACTCAAATCATTCATAAGATAACTACTCCCTATGTCTACCCATGAGTATTTGTCTACCATACCTCTAAAGAACTGGCTACGGTTTGTTCCTTTTTCACGTATAATTTCTGCAGGGGTAATGAAGCTTTCATCGTTGATGATAAGCAGTCCTCCCTCTCCCCCACTGGTGTAGTTTTTGGTCTCATGAAAACTAAATGTACCAAAATGACCGATAGTTCCTAGAGCTTTACCTTTGTAGCTACTCATCATCCCTTGTGCCGCATCTTCTATAACAAAAAGTTTATGGCGGTTTGCTATCTCCATAATGGTGTCCATCTCACAAGCAACACCTGCATAGTGTACAGGTACAATCGCTTTGGTTTTTTCTGTGATAGCATCTTCTATGAGTGTTTCATCGATGTTCATCGTATCGGGGCGTACATCCACAAAGACGATTTTTGCACCACGCAGAGCATAGGCATTGGCAGTTGAGACAAAGGTGTAGCTAGGCATGATGACTTCATCTCCAGGCTGAATATCTATGAGTATGGCTGTCATCTCAAGTGCATGGGTACAAGAGGTAGTTAGCAGTACTTTTTCACATGCTAGTCTCTCTTCAAACCAACGGTGGCAACGCTGTGTAAATGCACCATCACCAGATATTTTGAGACTCTTCATTGCTTGGATGAGGTACTTCTCTTCATTTCCCGTAAAGGGAGGTCTGTTAAAATTGATCATTATAAACTCCTACTTGTGACGAGGATACCTGCTACAATTAAGAGTAGCCCTACCACTTTGTGCCAAGTGATGGCTTCATTAAAAAGTACTACAGAGAGTAGAAAAACCAAAACAAATGCAGAACTCATAAATGGATAGGCATAAGAGATGTCAAACTTTGTCATAGCTGCCATCCAAAAAAATGAAGCGATGAATGCTGCAAAAAAGCCACTAAACACCCAAGGATCAAAGAGTACTTTAATGAGAAAAATGACTTTATCCCATGTACCTTCAGGTAAAGATCCCATACCATTCATACGCCACTTTAAGACGATTTGTCCGTAGACAGTAAAAAATATCGTTCCAAAAATATAAAAATAACCCACTGTTTTCCCTTTATTTTAAGTTTTCAGGTACGATGAGGATACCTGTCTCTTTGTGTGTTCTTAGTGCTTTGGCTGGTGTGCCTACATACATGGTATGTGCTTGGGCATTCTCTAGAAGAAGGCTTCCTGCACCTAAAAGTGTTTCATCTCCAAGCTCCAAAAGTTCAGCTACTGTTGCGCTAAATCCAATCAGTGAACTCTCTCCTACAGTGCTATGCCCACCAATCAAGGCTCCTGCTGCCAAGATAGAGTGTGCTTTGATGTGACTGTGATGACAAACAATAGCCGCAGAGTTGATGTAGCAGTTTGCTTCAATCTTCGTGTATGGTTCTAAAATCACAGCAGGAAGTATCAAGCAGTTTTCACCTACTGTAGAGGTACTATCTACTATAGCTTGGCTACTAATATAGCTCGCAACAGGATAAGAGCATTTTGCTATTTTCTCATAGAGTGTTTTATGTGTACGCACACTCTTGTAGCCAATGGCAGCAAAGATGTGATGCTCTTTGGGAGAGAAGTGCTTTTCTATCTCTTCAAGGGCAATGACAGGAAGCCCCTCTATCTCATCGTGTGAGCGATATGCTTCATCCACACAATAGGCAACTACTTCATAGTGGCTGTCTGTTTGAAAATAGTGTGCAATCATCTGGGCATAAGAGCTGTCGCCATAGATGATGAGGTTCTTCGTTTTAGGAGCCATCTATCTACACTAACTTAAATGATTTCATCGATGACATAGAGCGGTCTGTTTTTAGTCTCATCAAAAATCTTACCAATATACAGACCAATAAGACCTAAATTTGCAAAAAGAAGCCCACCGATAAAGTAAATCGAAACCATGACACTTGTCCAACCTGCCACGACTTCATCTGTCATGAAGTATTTGAGTACAAGATAGAAGGCGTAAAGTGCAGAAAAAAAGGCAAGTCCAAAACCAAATTTAATCGACATTCTAAGCAGTTTGTTTGACTGTGAAACGATGTTATCCATTGCAAGTTGGATAAGACGCTTGAAGTTATAAGAGCTTTCTCCCTCTTCACGTTTTGCATGTTCTATCTCAACATAGGTACGTTTAAATCCAAGCCAGATAACAAAAAAAGTATAAGGGTGATGTTGTTCTTTAAGCTCTTTAAGCCCCTCTACCACTTTTCTGGAGATGATACTAAAGTTTCCTATGGTTGGGTCTGTTTTTGAGTCAGAAAGGTAATCATACACAGCGATAAAAGCTCTTGAAGCCCATCGTTTACGTCTGCTGTGTTGCCGACCTATACGTTGCCCAAATACAGCATCATAGCCCTCTTGTGCTTTGTTGTAAAGCTTGATAATCTCTTCTGGTTGGTCTTGTAAATCACAGTCCATAACAACGACCCAGTCCCCTTGTGTATGGGCAAGACCAGCAGCGATGGCTTTGTGTTGTCCAAAGTTTCGAGAGAGGTTAATGCCTTTGACTCTATCGTCTTGTGTTACGAGGTCTTTGATAGCAGACCATGCATTATCAGGACTGGCATCATTGATGAAAATAATCTCAAAATCTTCAGAAATTTTAGACAATGATTCTTTGAGGCGAGCATAGAGTTTATTTAAACTATCACAACAACCATAAACGGGAACAACTACCGATATTTTAGGCATTTTCATTAGTCCTTTTTGATTTCATTATATCTGTGCAAATTATATCACTTTATGCTTTATAGTATGTGCAAGAGAGAGGAAAGAAAGTAAAATTTTAAAGAGTCTTGTGTAGAAGAGGAGGAGATTTTTAAAAGAGTGTGAAAGCTAGGTCTCACACTCTTTTAAAGTATGTCTAATGACTTACAAAAGTCCTTGAATATACCCCTCAATCTCTGCTTCATTAGGAACATGAGGTGGTTTATATGTGACAAGATCACCATCACGCCCAAGAATCAATAAAGCGGGTACTCCTTGGTTGGTAGTATATCCAGTGAGTTCATTCATAAATGTGAACATACTTCCCGCGTTTGACATAGCTACGGTGTCATACTGTATACCGTTGCTCATTACATATTGCTGTAGTTGTGCATTATTTAATTGACCATAACTTTCCATTGCAATCACATAGACATCATTTGGATATTTAGCTTGTAATCTATTAAAAATGGAAATAGATTGTATACAGAAAGGACAAGTATGCCCATAGATTTCAAGTAAAACAATTTTCCCTTCATAGCCTTCAAAAACCAGTCCACTTTGTGTTCTGTTTACTTTAATGGCTTTTCCACTAGTTGTAGTGATTGTCGTTGAAGCCAATGTAGGGTTAGATGTATTTGGTGTAGGGTTTGAAGTTGTTGGTGTTTGTGCATTGTCATCATCATTATTGGTAAGACTATCTACACTGCACCCAGTGATAATTAGCATTCCAACTAGTAGAAGAGTAGCGAGTAATTTGTTTCTCATTTTGGTATCCTTTGGGTTTGATATTAAAGAGTATATTAAATAATATCTTAAAGAAAGTTTATAGAGTAAAATACTATAAAATTAATATTTATTATAATTCTAAATTATTTAAATAATAGTGATATATAAACATCATTATGTTATACTTTATTTAATTATTTAATATATAAAAGAGAGATGATGAGTAAGAAAATTGGTATGACACAATCGAATTATATTCCATGGAAAGGGTATTTTGACTATATTAATAGTGTAGATGAATTTTATTTTTATGATGATGTACAATATACCAAACAAGATTGGCGTAACCGCAATCTGATAAAAAGTCCAAAAGGTTTGGAATGGATATCGGTACCTGTAGGTAAAAAAACCAGAGACAGATTAATTTGTGATGTCGAAATCACCCAAAATGGTTGGCAAAAAAGCCACTGGGGGAAGATAGCTCAGTACTACAAAGATGCACCCTATTTTAAGATGTATAGAGATTTTTTTAAAGAGATATATTTAGAAAAAGAGTGGACAAACCTCTCTGATATGAATCAGACGATTATCAAAAAGATTGCCCAGGAGATACTGGATATTCAGACAAAATTTGGAGGAGACTCCAGAGCATACAATCTTTCAGGAAGTAAAGAAGACCGTTACATTCCTATGCTCAAAGAGATAGGATGCACAACATACCTTAGTGGTCCCTCAGCTAAAAGTTATCTGACTGAAGAGTCTATGGCAAAACATGGCATAAAGTTGGAGTGGATGAACTATGAAGGTTACCCTGAATACACACAACTCTATCCACCTTTTGAGCATGGTGTGACGGTGCTTGACTTGATATTTAACGAAGGTCCTCAGATGAAAAAATCTATGTTAAGTTTTAAATAGGAGCCGTAAAGCATGAAACTGTATAAAATAAAAAATATCATATTACTTGTAGGCTTACTTTTTGTTACTTTAGAAGCAAGAGAAAGTGTGGCTTCTGACGCTCCTGAAGCGATACGATGGAGTATTCCTGCAAAAGAGCTTCCTTTACCACTGACTGCCAGTAAAGAAGTGCTTGAAGTGCTCTCAAATCTCATGCCACCCAATATAGAACGTGCAAAACGTTTTACTTCTAAAAGTAAAGATGAGTGGAGAGACTGGATAGAGTATAGCAAAGCTTCTGGTGAAGCAGGGAGTAAAGCATTTGCAAAACGCTATAATGTGAGCATCAAACAAGAGCGTATGGCAGGAGTGAATCTCTATAGGGTTACTCCTGCTACTATCAGTGCGGAGAACAAAAACAAAATCTTTATCTATCTGCATGGAGGTGCGTATGTTTTTGGTGGAGGAATGTCTGCATTAACCGAGGCAGTGCTCATTGCACAAAGGGTACAAATCCCTGTGATAGCGATAGATTATAGAATGCCTCCTGATAACCCTTACCCCGCAGGACTCAATGATGTAGTAGAAGTTTACAAAGCATTGAGTCAAAAACACTCTCCAAGTCGTATTGCTATGGGTGGCTCTTCATCTGGTGGAGGCTTGGTACTGGCTGTGGTACATAAGTTAAAAGCATTAAAGTTAGAACTCCCTGCGGCACTTTTTGTTGGTACACCTTGGGCAGATTTGGGTAAACATGGAGATTCGCTTTATGTGAATGAAGGCATAGACAGAAAGATAGTCACCTATGATGGTTTTTTACCTGAAGCAGTCAAGCTCTATGCCAATGGGCATGACCTTAAAGACCCAGGGCTTTCTCCTATTTATGGAGATTTTACTGGTTTTCCTCCTACGATGTTAGTCACAGGTACAAGAGACCTTTTTTTAAGCCTTGCAGTACGTGTACATCGTAAGATGAGAGCATCAGGTGTCAGAGCTGACCTTAACGTCTATGAGGGGCTTTCTCATGTAGAGTACTTTGTCATTCCTCACTCTCCCGAATCAAAAGAGGTGTACCGTGAACTGGGTATCTTTTTAAAACACTATTTTCGTTAATCCTACTGTGCTAAAATAGACAAACTATTTTAGGACAGTGCTTTGCTTTTTAATTCATACATTTTTATCTTTGCTTTTTTACCTGTTACTTTTTTTGTCTATTTTTATCTTAATAGTCTCAAATTAACAGTAGCATCTAAAGCATTTTTAGTCTTTGCTTCACTTTTCTTTTACAGTTGGTGGAACATCTCCTACCTTCCTATTATCCTTTCATCGATGCTTTTTAACTATGTGATAGGAGTCTCTTTATCGCAGGTAACCAAGCACAGTCGTGTCAACAAAAAAGTACTTTTGACTATAGGCATACTTTTTAATGTGGTTCTTCTTGCTTACTTTAAGTATGCAGATTTTTTCATAGAAAATTTCAATCATCTTTTAGGTACACAAGTAGGGCTGCTTAACTTGGCACTGCCACTTGCTATTTCGTTTTTCACCTTTCAACAGATAGCCTATTTGGTAGACAGCTACAGAGGTGAGACAAAAGAGTATAGCTTTTTAAACTATGCAAACTTTGTCACTTTTTTCCCTCAACTCATTGCAGGACCCATCGTACACCACTCTGAGATGATGCCACAGTTTTCCAAAACAGCAAATAAAGTCATACGCTACCCCAACATCGCTATGGGGCTTTTTATCTTCTCTATGGGGCTGTTTAAAAAAGTAGTCATTGCTGATACATTTGCCTTGTGGGCAACGGCAGGCTTTGACCATGCGACCGCCTTACATCTTGTAGAAGCATGGGTGACATCACTCTCTTATACTTTTCAACTCTACTTTGATTTTAGTGGCTATACCGACATGGCGATAGGTGCAGCACTGCTTTTTAATATTAAATTGCCCATCAACTTTGACTCTCCCTATAAAGCGACATCTATTCAAGATTTTTGGCGACGTTGGCATATTACTTTAAGTAGATTTCTTAAAGAGTATATTTACATCCCCTTGGGAGGAAACAAAAAATCAGAGGTACGTACTTACACTAACCTTATGGCAACGTTCCTCATAGGGGGGATTTGGCATGGGGCAGGATGGACCTTTCTTTTTTGGGGATTTTTGCATGGTTTAGCTATCGTGATACATAGGATGTGGAGAAGAATAGGCTTTAGACTACATACGATAGTAGCGTGGTTTATTACTTTTAATTTTATCAATATCACTTGGGTATTTTTTAGAGCAAAAGAGTGGGAAGATGCGATGAAAGTACTTAAAGGGATGTTTGGCGGTACACTGGTACTGCCTTTGGAGTGGAAAGCGAAGTTAGACTTTCTCTCTTCGTACGATGTTACTTTTGGGTATTGGCTACAGTCTGTCTCACGTGACCCCTATACGATGTATTGGATGCTAGGAGGGCTGTTTGTGATTGTAGTATTTAAAAATTCCAACCAACTGCTCCAAGGCTTTAAGCCAAACCTTTGGACGATGCTTTATGCTGGGGTATTGTTTCTTGTCGCAGCTTCATCTCTTTCGAAACTCTCTGAGTTTCTCTATTTTAACTTTTAGGAGATGCACATGCATTATAAAAAATGGGTAAAACGCTTTTTGACGTTGGTACTCTCAGTCATTTTACTCTTTGGACTGTTTAACTACAGCATAGACCCGCTTTGGACATTTTGTCACTCCAACAAATACAACAATGCCCAACCAGGTTTTGATGAACGACAACTTAAAACTAACAGAGCCTACTTTTGTGACTTGGAGCAGTATGATGCTCTTCTACTAGGGAGTAGCCGAACCACGTATATCAATCAGCATGACTTTAAAACCATGAATGTTTTTAATTACTCAGGTGTTGCGATGTATCCATCCGAGTACCAGAACTGGATAGCCCAAGCGAAGAAGATAAAAGGGGAATCTTTTAAAACCATCATTATTGGAGCAGATTTTTTTGGTAGTAACGGAGGTGCATTTGGTCAAATGCAGATGAACCAAACGCCTAAACCCTCACATTATCTTGACATCACACGCTCTTTCATGTACCGTTATAAAATGCTGTTTACGATGGATACACTCGATAAAAGTATAGAGTCCATCGAACATAGTAAAAAGCTTGGTACAGTGGACTACAGTAGGGACAATATCAAGCAGACCATACGTATTTCAAAAGAGAGAAAACAGCAAGCCCTTAACCATCAAATAGGACTCTATACACACTCTGTCTATGGTAAAGGATATACATTCAATACAAAATTAAGAGAGTATTT
>JAMONG010000169.1 GCA_027066595.1 Sulfurovum sp. | reverse complement strand
CAAAGAGACCACAAAAACAATCTCTTGTGAGTAAGGTACTTCGTTGTAGCCTATAAGCACAACAAACACTGCAAATAAAAAGCCTCCGAAAAAGATTTGTTTATTGAGTGGTGAAGAAGGTACATCGTTTAGTCTCACAAAGCTCACTCCTATAATAGAAAGCAAAGGGATAAAAAATGAAATTTGAAACATCGTCTCATAACTATAAATCTGGGCAAGCCAGCCCTTAAGCCCTGCGACCACAAAAATAGCTGTACCCAGTGAAAGTCTGGCAAGTACTTGTATCATGGCAAGTTCTTTTTTTATCTCTGCGTCACTTTGGCTTTTGTCTACCACTTCCGTACTCATGGTATCTGCTACTACATCTTGCAGTACAAACCCAACTACCATCACCACTGAAGCAAAAATATACATCTTTTCTTTAGGAAACTGTACTATCCAAGGAGCATCAGAGACAAGCCCCACCATAAGCATCGTAGCAAACATCATAAGCAATGCTCCAACGTAAACATACACTTTACGGTTAGAGCCAAAAAAAGTAAAAGAGTCTACCATCTGCCCAAATATCATCTTTATCGTCCATGGCACAGTCAGCCATACACTTAAAGAGATGAGATTTTCTGCACTTAGGTTAAGCTGTTCTTTGACCCAAAAAGTTTCAGCCACAGCAGTAAATCCACTAGCACCATAAGCAAAATAGATGAGAAGTAATGGCACATAACGCATCTTTACAGCTCGTATAGGTGTCATAAGAAGATCCATAAAGTTCATCTTCAATCCTTCCATTAAATAAAATAGCTAAAATAGTAGCATACTTTCGTTAGGAAACGTTTATTCATACCAATTCTCTCTTTAAATCATCAATAAAACTTATCAGTATCATCTCAAAATTATATGTTTTAACTCTTCTATTATTACGTCAATCATAAGAATATTTAATATTTATCATTCATTTAAGACTCTTTAATACCGATTTAAATATATCTAACTTACAATGAATAGAATCAAATTTTAATTAAAAGGAATACTATGGCACGATTGGTCGTAATGGGAGGTGGCGTGTCAGGACATACAGCCGCTACCTTCGCAAAAAAATGGTTAGGTGATGCACATGAAGTAGTCGTTGTAACCCCCAACTCACAGTGGAACTGGATACCCTCAAATATATGGGTAGGGGTAGGACAAATGACTAAAAAAGAGGTGGTTTTTCCTCTCGCTCCTGTCTACAAAAAAGCAGGTATTGACTATAGGCAAGCACTTGCAACTGCCATACACCCCAATGGAAAAGAGGGTTCTGATAAACCTTATATCATCATCGAATCTACTAAAGAAGAAGATAAAGGCAAAACCGAAGAGCTTGAATATGACTACCTCATTAATGCTACAGGACCCAAACTAAACTTCGATGCCACACCAGGACTTGGCAATGGTAAGGGTAAGATGGGTAACCATACCGTCTCAGTATGTACTGCAGAACATGCCGTTCATGCCAATGAAGAGTTGAAAAACATATTTGAAAAAGCAAAAAATGGTGAACGTCAAAAAATCCTTGTCGGAACTGGTCATGGTATGTGTACCTGTCAAGGGGCTGCTTTTGAGTATATCTTTAACATCGAACACGAAGCAAAAAAAGCAGGTATCAGAGATATGCTCGATATCAAGTGGATATCAAATGAAGCATTCTTAGGTGACTTTGGTATGGGTGGATTACACATGAAAGTAGGAGGCTATGCAGTAAGTTCTAAACTATTTGCTGAGTCTTTGTATGCAGAGAGAAATGTAGATTGGATTGTCGGTGCACACACTTCTAAAATCGAAGAAGGAAAGATACATTATGAACTTCTCGATGGTACGATGGGTGAAGAGGAGTTTGATTTTGCTATGCTCATTCCACCTTTTTCAGGTGTAGGCATCAAAGCCTATGATAAAGATGGTTCAGACATGACAGATGCACTCTTTGCACCCAATGGGTTCATGAAAGTAGATGCAAAGTATGATGCAGGAGATTATGAAAATT
>JAMONG010000168.1 GCA_027066595.1 Sulfurovum sp. | reverse complement strand
AAAACCCTAGATGCAATGGACTTAGCTACCTTCATAAAGCCAGAGATAATTTTAGCCAATACCTACCATATGTATATACGCCCAGGAGACGAAGTCGTAGCCAAGATGGGTAAACTGCATGGTTTTACAAAGTACCCTAAGTCTTTTCTTACAGACTCTGGAGGCTTTCAAGCCTTTTCGCTTTCTAAAAATGTAAAGATAGATGAAGGAGGCATTACTTTTGCCTCTCATGTTGATGGCTCGAAACACTACTTTACACCTAAAAAAGTCATAGATATTCAACATAACTTAGGTTCTGACATTATGATGATACTTGATGATCTCGTAGCTCTTCCTGCAACACAAGAGCGTATCGCTTCGAGTATCGACCGTACCACACGTTGGGCACAAGAGAGCATAGACTACTT
Source organism: Sulfurovum sp. (assembly GCA_027066595.1). Classification (GTDB taxonomy): domain Bacteria; phylum Campylobacterota; class Campylobacteria; order Campylobacterales; family Sulfurovaceae; genus Sulfurovum. The sequence goes on along the minus strand of JAMONG010000168.1, from coordinate 1,625 downwards.
TAGGCAAAAGCAGTCAGAAGGTGTGGGTGTGGAGCAAAATATTTTTGCCATCATACAAGGGGGAACAGACAATGCTTTTAGAGAGAAGTCTGCACGTGAACTCTGTGCAATGGACTATGATGGGTTTGCTATAGGAGGGTTGAGTGTTGGTGAAGCCAACCAAGACATGTATGACACCGTAGAGTGGACGACACAGTTCATGCCAGAAGATAAACCACGCTATCTCATGGGGGTTGGTACACCAGAAGACTTGGTTGAAAATGTATCTCGAGGTGTAGACATGTTCGATTGTGTCATGCCTACACGTAATGCTCGTAACGGTACACTCTTCACAAGCTTTGGAAAAGTAAACATCAAAAAAGCGGAGTACACCACAGATGATGCTCCTCTAGACCCAGAGTGTGAATGTATGGTATGTCAAACCTACTCACGATCTTACCTACGCCACCTCTACCGTGCAAGAGAACTTACCTACTTTAGACTAGGAACCATACATAATCTATACTATTACCTAAACTTGATGAAAGAGATGAGAGAGGCTATTTTGGAAGATAACTTTGAAGCATTTAAAGTGGCATTTTATGAAAAAAGAAAGAAATAGCTATGCTAATTTCTTTTTCCAGTAATTAATCCACGTAGCTCTCAATTGAGATTTTTTTACTTTTCCTAATTTTCCAGGTAAGTTTTGTCGTAAGTTTTTCTCTAGTTTTGTCGTGAGCTTTTTACCTTTCATAATAGCATTAAATCCACCTGCACCTTGTTGGTGTGTGGCATAGAGTGTAAATGCGGAAACCTCGTAGCCACGTTTTTTTAAACTTTTAATGTTTGCTTTCATAATAGCTCTAAAGATTTTATCTTGGTTGTAAGGTCTTTTCCATAGATGTCTTGGAATACCTAGTTTTTTAGCATAAAACTTAGCAGTACTGGGCATGATTTGGTAACGACCATACGCACCTGAATTTTTATTTTCAACTGTATATTTTCCTGTGGTTGATTCTATTTTTACCAATCTTTCTACTATTTTTTCTAAAGAGCTTTGGTGCATCCCTGCAAACTTGGCAAGTTTGGCACAAGAGGCCTGTCCTGCGGTACTAGCTAGTAACATAATCCATGGTATAGAGGCTTTACGTAGTTTTTTTTCTTGAGTAATAAGTAAATTTAATACTCGCTTCATTTTGCTACTCCTACATAAGTATAATTTATTATACTATAGTGTAATTTTTAAAATATAGCAAGTGAGTGGCGTGTAAAAGTAATAATGATAGATTAATCGTATGCATTTAAGAAGTATAAATTATAGTTATAAATAGTCGTATTTACTACCCATGATTGGGTAGTAAATAACAGGGTTGATTATTCAACCATCGCAACAAGTTCTTCTTTAGATACTTTGTTAAAGTTCAGGTACTTGTAGATGTCATCTGACATTTCTGGTTTGATTTTGTTAGCAACAATTTCAGCATACTCAGCTGCTGTTGGTAATTGACCTTTAAGTGCAACCACAGCTGCAAGCTCTGCAGAACCAAGATACACTTGAGAACCTTTACCAAGTCTGTTGTCGAAGTTTCTTGTACTTGTACTAAATACCCATGCATTTTGCTTCACAGATGCTTGATTACCCATAC
>JAMONG010000167.1 GCA_027066595.1 Sulfurovum sp. | reverse complement strand
TACTTCTAAGATGTCTACATTGGGCTTAATACGTCTTGCATCTGCTTTTTCTTGTTCTATATCATACTTGAAGTGCGGGAGTAAGTCTGTTTTTGTGATGAGTATAAGGTCTGCTTGACGAAACATGACTGGGTACTTGGCTATCTTATCTTCTCCCTCAGGGACAGAGACAAGTACAATGTTCAAGTGAGTACCTACATCATACGAGGCAGGACAAACAAGGTTTCCTACATTTTCTACAAAACAAACATCTATGGCGTCAAGTGGCATGTCGTGCAGGCCCTTATGCACCATAAAGGCATCCAAGTGACAGGCTGTTCCAGTTTGTATTTGCATAGCTGGAATATTTTTTGCTCTAAGACGGTTTGCATCACGTTCAGTCTCTAAGTCACCCTCTACTACCCCAAATTTGAAGTCAGCCACATCTGCTAAATACTCCAAAAGTGTCGTCTTCCCTGAGCCTGGACTTGACATTAGATTAATCCCCAGTATGCCATGTTCTTCAAGATGGCTTCTATTATGGTCAGCTTCTTGGTCGTTTTTATCAAGAATTTTCTGTATGACGGAGATAGTCTTGGCATCGTTTAGCTGTGGGTTATGGTGCAAGTGCTCATGTGCTTTTTGATGGTCGTCACTATGCTCATGTGAATGACTATGAGACTCTTTTTTATCTTCATGTGAATGAAATGTTTTTCCACCATCATGACTATGTTCACCTGCATCACCATGTGTCTGCTCTTGCATACCTCTTATACTACAACCACAATCTGTACACATATACTGTTTCTCCTATCCTATTAAAATATTTGTTCCCACAACAAGTGAAATCACACCTGCTGTAGTAAAAGCTCTTCTTACATTTGTAAGATTTCCTAAAAAGTTTGTATTGATATAAAGCATCACCATACCAAAAGCTCCAAAGACTAACATCACACCCAAGGTAAAGGCTGTCACCATCGTAAAATCTACCATACCACCCTGCACTGCACCAAGTGTAATAAGCATACCTCTGACCCCACCTGCACCCATAAGAAGTCCAAGGCTAAGAGAAGAGGTCTTTGCTACTGTGTCATCATTATGTTCGTGTGACTTACCAAACCAAATATGTATATGCTCTTTATCTTCATGCATATGTTTACGAAGCTGAATACGGTCGCTTGTCACCATAAAAAGTAGGTAAAACCCCATCATTATGATAACTGTCGCAGAGATGATGTCACCATAGGCTAAAATATCTTCAGAGATGGCTACAGTCTCCAACACTTTGGCGAAGAGAAAAAGACTTAGTCCATGTCCTATGGCAAAGAGTGAAGTAATGAGTAGTGTCTTACGTTTGTTTTTACCTATAGAAAAATCGGCTATAGCCGTCAAATGGTCAGGACCAAAAGCATGAAGTATGCCATACCAAAATAATACAAGTAATGATAATTCCATACATGCCCCTATATAATGAATATCTATTCACTATACTAGTCTTTTAATATTAAGTCACTATTAAAAAATTAGTTTCTACTCTATTTTAAGGACTAAAGTTTATAATAAAGTATGAAATGTATCTATTGCAAACATCCCTACACCTATGCACTAGCAGATAAGCAACAAAAGTGTGGTAAATGTAAGCGTAAATTTAGCCCACGTAAAGTTTATAGAGAAGAAAAGCTTTTAAAACTTTTTACAGAGGGTTATCATGCTAGAGATACCTCTAAAAAAACCAAAATGCACTTTGCTACGGTGCAAAAGTATTATGAAGGATTTAGAAGAAATGTTGCCCTCTACGCAGATGAAAACTACCAACGTAACAGCCACCGTGTCACAGGCTATGACGAATATCTTTATTTACCAAAGAGCCTAAAAGTAGAAAAAAATATAAATAAACTCCAACACTTCCTTACCATGAGTTATGATGGTAAGGTCTATAATATTATGATGCCAAAAACGAAGCGTTCACTCTTACTTACTGATGAAGAGCAAGACGATAAACTTTTACTCAAATACCTCACCTTTAATAAAATAGCCAAACTCTCCAAAGCACAAAGT
>JAMONG010000166.1 GCA_027066595.1 Sulfurovum sp. | reverse complement strand
AGATCAGCAGATTGTTCAGACACTTAAAGAGACGTTTAATATGGATTTTATTAAAGAGTTGAATGATCAGTATCTTAAAAACTTCACAACAATTATTAATGACACAACAAATAGCTTCACAAAGCTTACGGTACATATGCAAGAAGCATCATCTGAACTACGTGACACCCTTGAAAACCTACATGCCAGACGTGAGAGTACTGGTGCAGTAGATGTGATGGAGAAAAATATCGCTGGATTTAATGAAAATGCAAAAAGTCTTCAGCAGTCTATGGAACGTTTTGATGGTTCAGTCGATCATACCTTTGAAAAGATAGATGCAGAGCTTGGACAGGCTGTTGAAAAGCTTGCTACTTTCGCACGTATCGTCTCTGAGCAAAACCAGCTGATTTTGAAAAACATGGCTACACTCAAACAACAAGAGAAGTAAACGAGATGTTTAGAAATGAAAGCAACGAAGAGAGTAACTTTTGGATCTCCTATGCAGACCTTATGGCGGGGTTACTTTTTGTATTTATCTTACTTATAGGAGCGATTGTCTCTAAGTCAATCATCTTAAAATCTGACTTACATAACAAGGAAGCACGTTTAAGCTCTTTGTCTAAAGATTTAGAAAGTAAAGAAAAAAGATTGGGAGAGATACGTGATACTTTGGCAAAAAGCCAAGCACTTATAGGTGAGAAAGACTCTTATCTCTCTAAGAACAAAGAACTTTTAGAGAAAAAAGATTCTCAACTCACAGAAGATGAAAGACTCTTAAAAGAGAAAGATATGCGTATCTTAGACAATGAACGCACACTTAAGTTACGTATGGATGAAATAGCCAAACTAAATAAAATGCTTCTTGAAGCACAAACAAAAGAATCAAAACTTAGTAATAAAATAGTCATCGTGCAAGATGTACTTTCTAAAAATAAAGATGAACTCAAAAAGACACAAGACGCACTGAATAAAGAGAAAAAAACCCTTAAAGATTATGAAGGTAAAGTACTTGTACTCTCTAACCAACTTACAGAGGCTAAAGATGCAGTAGAGTTAAAAGATGAAAAGCTTTTGGCAGTGCTCAATGCTATGGATGAGAAAAAAACCAAATATGATGCACTTTTAGCAAACTTACAAGCACAAAAAGCGAAGATAAAATCACTCACAGGTATCAAACTCAAAGTTGTAGCAGCACTGAAAGAAGCACTGGGTAATAACATCGATATAGATAAAAAAACAGGTTCGTTAAGGCTTGCATCTAATATTCTTTTTGGAAGTGGTGAAGCCACTTTAAAACCTGAAGCGAAAGTGGAACTCAAAAAGGCATTTGAAGACTACATCGGCACACTGGTTAAAAACAAAGAGATTAGACCACACCTCGATAAAATCATCATAGAAGGACATACTGATAGTGATGGCTCATACATCTATAACTTGAACCTTTCACAAAAACGTGCACTCGCAGTGATGGAGTATCTGCTTACATTAGATTTTACAAAACAGAACAACATTAGACCACTTATGACAGCTTCAGGACGTGCCTATCTTGATAATATTACTAAAGATGGTGTAGAAGATAAAGAGGCTTCCAGACGTATCGAGATTAAGTTTAGACTTAAAAATGAAGATGCAATGAATGAAATAGAAAAGGTACTTGATGCCGAATAAGCCTAATTTTGATGATTTTGAACCACTGCATCTTAAAAGTGCCAATGAGAAGTTAGATAAACATGTACTCTCTGCACATGTGCATAAAAAGACCAATGATGCTTACAAAAAAAATGTTTTTAAAGAGTCTTTATGGCACAAAATTTTAGGGTTATTTAAAAAATAGTTTGGAGATAATAGATGAAAATGTATGGTATAAAAACCTGTTCTACAGTAGGTAAAGCAAGAAAGTTTATGAAAGAAAATGGGATAACATTTGACTTTGTAGACTACAAAGTAGAGTCTGTAGATGAAGAGAAGATACGTGAGTGGTTAAAAGAAGTGGATATTAACATTCTTTTTAATAATAAGGGTAAAAAATATAGAGACCTCAAACTTAAAGAGCTTA
>JAMONG010000165.1 GCA_027066595.1 Sulfurovum sp. | reverse complement strand
TTTTAAAACCTTAGATGATACAACACAGCAAGAGATTAGCCGTTTTACCAAGCGTGTACACTTTAAAAAAGGTGAGACACTGTTTACCAATGATGAATTGAACCAGTACTTTTATGTGATACAAAAAGGGAAGATTAAAAATTATCAGTTGAACTTAGAAAATGCCAAAGAGCAGACGATTTTTATCTTGCGTGAGGGAGATATGTTTGATACGATTATACTGCTTGACGGTGAGGCTCATGATGTGATGTATGAAGCGATGGAAGATACAGATGCCATTGAGATGCCTATAGAGGTGGTGCGTGAACTTATACGTAACGATAAAACATTTAATCAGAAGTTTTTCCCTTATTTGGCAAAACAGATGAGACATATGGAAGAGTTGGCAACGGATATCTCTTTATACAGTACAGAAGAGAGGCTTATTAAGTTACTTTTGCAAAACTTGGATCCTAGTAATATACTGAAGTATAATCTTATACAAGGACTCTCCAATACTGAGATAGCAAATCTCATAGGTACGGTACGTCATGTGGTTGAACGCCATCTTAAAAAACTAAAGGCTGATGGGTTTATGGAGGCTAAAAGTAAAACACTTCAAATCACCAACGCTAAAAAACTTCTGGAAAAAATAAAACTTTTTTAAAATGCAACTAAAGTAGCATTCCTCATTATACACTCCTTGATAGAATTATTTTAGATTTAGTCAGTAAGACTAAATGAATATTATTTGAAGGAGCTAGTATGAAAAAAATTATATTATCAACATTGGTAGCATCACTACTTATGACAGGGGTGAATGCCAAAGAGACAGCAGCAAAAAATGCAACAGTAAATGAGGTACATACTATTGCAGTGAATAATGCAAAAGATGAAGCGAAAAGCAATCAATCAAACTTAGTGAAAGAGGCAATAAACTCACTAAAAGAGGCACATGATGCTTTGGGGGCACTAGAGAAAAAAGATGCCAAACTTGCAACCACTAAGCTAGAGAGTGCTTTAGGTAAACTTGAGGTAATCCTCGTAGCGAAAGATGCACCCAAACTTTTACCTATAGATAATACCATTGTTGTCAATGAATTTGTAGGTACAAGTAAAGAGATAGAGACTATCTTAAATGAAGTACGTGTTCTTTTAAACAGAAATAAAATTCAAGAAGCAAGAGCGTTAATGTTGCCACTGCAAAGTGAGATAGATATTACCGTTGTATCGTTGCCTTTGGTAACATACCCTGATGCTCTTAAACTAGCAGCGAAGTATGTGCATAGTGATGAACTAGATAAAGCACATGGTGTACTTGTTACAGCACTTAGCACGTTTACAAAAGTGACAGAGGTCTTGCCTATTCCTCTTCTTAAAGCAACAGACTTGATAGTGGCATCTTCTGTTGTAGCTAAAGAAGATAAACAAAGAGCACTTGCTTACCTTGATGCAGCGAGTGAGAGTTTGAAAGTGGCACATGCTTTAGGCTATGTAAGTAAAAGTACCACAACATACAAGGGAATGCAAGAGCAAATAGAAGCAGTAAAAAAAGAAATTAAAGGTCCAAATAAGGCAGAAAAACTTTTTGAAACACTAAAAGCGTCACTTAAAGAGTTTAAAGAAAAAGTCTTTTCAGAGAAAAACAGTACAACAAACAAAGAGAAGGAGTAAAAGATGTTAGTCACAAGATACAACCCATATACAAGAACTGGAATGAGACGTGGTTTAGATGCTGTCAATCAGCTACTTAACCATTTTGATGAGGTGCAAGAAGAGGGCATCGTCTCTTCATTTGTACCTGTGGTCAATACACGTGAGGGTGAGTTTGCTTACCATGTAGAGTTAGATTTGCCTGGAATCAAAAAAGAGGATATCGAGATTACCACTGAAGATAACACTTTGACTATATCAGGGGAACGTAAACTGAAAGAAGAAGTTAAAGAAGAGGACTACTATAAAGTAGAGTCGCTCTATGGAAAGTTTAGTAGAAGTTTTACACTTCCTGAAAAAATAGATGTTGAGAACATTCATGCAGAGTCAAATGATGGTGTACTTG
>JAMONG010000164.1 GCA_027066595.1 Sulfurovum sp. | reverse complement strand
GTTCTATCTTTTACATCAAAAATCTCTGCAATCTCTTTTATACTTTTACCGTTATTTGAAAGTATAATTGCATGTGAGCGAGAACGCTCTTGTTGGTTCTTCCCGTCCTTTTTAAGTTCAGCCAACTCTTCTAATACCATTTGATCTGTTATTGTTATCTTTTTCATCCTTTTATGATAGTGGTTTCTTGTTTAATTTATTATGAAAATGTTTGTGTCTTATTACTTATAAAGATAGATATCACAGAGTATCAATCTCACTCCAAAATATGTAAAAAGTGTAACACTACAAATAAACCACTATTTCCAAAAAATGTAAATGCAACTACCCAATATGGGAATAATCTAAAATCATTTGTAAGCTATTGTAGTATTTATCAAATGTTACCATATGAGAGAATAACAGAACTAATAGATGATTTAATATCTCATAAGATAAGTACAGGCACAATATCTAACCTTTTAAATGAACATCATAATAAACTCCAAGAGTTTGAAATAGGTATAAAAGAGTTACTAAAAAAAGAGGAAGTACTCCATAGTGATGAAACAGGAATAAATATCCAAGGAAAACTTCATTGGATACATGTAGCATCTTCAAAAGTTTTTACATCATATATGCTTCATCAAAAAAGAGGTAAAATAGCTATGGATGATATGGGTATACTTCCTCATTTTAATAATATACTAGTTCATGACCATTGGATGTCATATAATCAATATAAATGTCTTCATAGCTACTGCAATGCCCATCTACTTAGAGAGTTAAAAAGTACAACAGAGAAAGAGGATACCAGATGGAGCAAAGATATGCACTCACTGCTTACAAATATGAACAAGGCTGTACATAATGCAAAAAATAATAATAAAGAGTCTATATCAACAATCAGAATAAGAAGATTTATTAAAAACTATAAAAAAATAACCCAAAGTGCTTATAAATATTATGACCCACCAGATAAAAGTACCAAAAAAACAAGAGGACGAGTTAAACAGAAAAAAGGTAAAAACCTATTGGATAGATTGATTAAATACCAAGATGAAACACTAAGGTTTCTCAGTGATTTTAGAGTGCCATTTACAAACAATTTGGCTGAGAGAGATTTACGAATGATAAAGGTTAAAGAAAAAATCTCAGGTTGCTTTGCTAGTTTTAGAGGTGGTGAAATATTCTGCAGAATCAGAAGTTATATCTCTACACTTAAGAAAAACAGTATACCAATTCTCCAAGGTTTGAAAGATGCTTTGAATGGTAAAGCTTATTTGCCAGTTGGGGAGAGGTGCTGAATGGTTACGATATTTGATAAGTATCTTGAGTTTGACGAGATTATTTCTATTTTAAAGAACCTAGAAGATGAGATTAATAGTTTGTAATATTATTTGTTCGTCACAGATGGTTACTGACACTTTTTGGTTTATGCAGAGAATCATAACTTAATCACAGTTGCCCCCATCCCACCCATATTTGCAGGTGCATCACAATGACCTCTCACACTTGGGTGAGTCTTCAAAAATTCTTTAACAGCATACGCTAACTTTCCACTGTCTACTCCGTGATAAACTAAAACTTCATCATAACCAGTTAGCAATGCATCTGAGAGGTATTTATCTAGTTTGTTTATAGCTTCTTCGGCTTTAAGTTAAAAGTAAAGTCCTCGTATCATTCAACTATAGCAATTTAGCTATCATTTTATAAGAGTTTGTTTAGTAGTGATAGATCGGAGTTTGTTCCGAAGCGGTTATTTTTTTAAGGAAAATAATTAGCTTGAGGGTCAGTTAGATTATTACACTAAAAGCTTGTGTGGCAACAAGATCAGTTTTTAAAAACTAGATCGTATTTTACGAGGCAAAGTTAAGTGTAGTTGATTGCTATAATCACACAGGAGTTATCTCCTGTGCTAACAAGCTCTTTAAATTACTTTAAAGGCTTACTACACTTTAGACAAAAAAGGGAAGTTTAATAAGAAAGATGATTCTTATGAGATATGAATATACACATAAGAATCATAGGGATTATACTAAAGAGTATCCAATATAAAAATAAAGA
>JAMONG010000163.1 GCA_027066595.1 Sulfurovum sp. | reverse complement strand
AGTGTAGAGCCTACACCTTTGACAAAGTTTGTATAGTCACGTGCATAGGTTTGGAGTACATACTGTTTATCTTGTTGTTCTAAATTCATTTTTATTTCCATATTTTAATTATTGGTATTATAGCAAATATTCGTATGCTATTTTATCTCCACTCTCATCAACTTAGAAAATGTACTTTGTGGTGCATCTATGTAGATTTCAGCCCTGTATGATGAGATAAACTTTTCATCTGCTACTTTCCATACTTTGTCTACTTTGTAGTCTGTTTTTTCACCATCAAGATAGACTATCTTCTGTTCTATATTATCTAATTCTTCAGGCTCTAAAAAGAGTACTAACTTCGCCCTGCTTGCATCCATTACTTGTGCTAAAGTTGAACCAGGTGCTACAAAGTCACCCTTACGTACAAAAAGTTTGTAGAGGTATTGATGGTTTAAAATCAAAGACTTTTTAGTAATCACATCTTCAAGCTGTGCAATCTTATAGTGCATATCTAGTATCTGTTTTTCAAGGTTTACTATCTTCTCTTTTGTACCCAAGTATTGTGTTTTTGCTGTGGTAAAAGAGCTGTAGGCATTGTCTTTTTGTGTTTTTGAGGCTGTTGAGAGTTTGTTGATACGTTTATAGTATCCCTCTTGTCGATTTACCGTGTCACTTAATGATGTCGCGATATCTTGGTTAATATCTAACATCTCTTGTAAAAGCTTTACACTCTTTTTTGAAGCTTCAAGATTTACTTTATCTAAGGCATCATCAAGCTGTACAATGCGTGTACCATCTAACATTTTACCTTCAGCATCAAGGTTTACATCTACTACCAAAGCACTCACAGAAGACTTCATCATAATAGTCTCAAACGGTTCTACTTTTGCATAATATACTTTAGCAAAAAGAAGAAGTGGACTAAGAAGTAATAATAATATTTTCATGGATATTCTTTTTTTGATTGATTATAGCAAAAAGGGATTAATGCTATTATCTAAGCCCCTCATCAAATTTAGAATCTAACGAAAGTTTAAACTCTATTTTGTCTCTAAAGAGTCCCATTTTCTCTTCTGGCATGATGTTTACAAAGCTGACTTTTTTGTCTAGCCTCTTTTTTATTTTTGCTTTAAGTCGGTGAAGTGCAGAGATTTCATCTACGAGTATCTCTTTTATCTCTGGGCTGTTGGCTACATATATCTTGCCCTCTGTGTAAGGAAGAAGTTTTTCTCTCTTCATCCCTCTGTTGGCTGCTACTGCATCTATGAAGTTGTTGTAGGTTGGGGTGAGGAGTTGTTTTTTAAGATACGCTCTGTCTTTCTCTCCTACTTTCTTGAAAAGGCTGATAGGCTTTTTGTACTCACCAGAGCTTAAATCATCTTCTTCTACCCCTACTTTTTGAGCAAGTTTTTCGATGCTGTAGTGAGGGAGTATCACCCCTATGGAGCCTACCATTGCATTTTTATTGGCGATGAGTGGCTTGATGGCTGAGGCGATGTAGTACCCGCCACTTGCGGCTACTGACTGTATGTACATCGTGACATTTTTCTCTTTGTTGTAGTCTTTTAGGTACTCACTAAGTTCTTCAGAAGCCGTAGGTGAACCTCCAGGAGAGTTCATAATAAAAAGTACTTCACTATACTCTTTGTCTTTTTTGACCTTATCCATCTGTTTTACCACATCATTTACAAATGCCTGCGTCACAGGCTGATTGAAGTCAACCACGGCTACTTTGTCACCCAAAGGCACACCCTCTTTTAAAAGCCCATAAGACTTGGCTAAGGCAACAAGTATCGCTATCTCAGCTACGATAGCGATGATAAACATCCACATCTTTATCTTAGAACTGCGTGCATCCCACGCTGCTTTTTTCTGCTCTAGTACTTCTTTGTCTTCTTTTTTACCCAATCCAAAAAGGTTCATTATTATCCTTATATTTGCTATATGTGTTGGCATTATGCCATACTACACCTCATACACTACAAAAAAACTTGTCAAACCTAAATATTAAAAAGCTTTAATTCCCATGGCAACAGCCTCTTCAAATTTTGAAAAAGCCCTATCCATCGCAGAGACGATACTTTTAACATCACTACTTGTAGCTACTGTGGTATTAAAGAGTCTGGCTTTTCTTCTTTTGCTTTTCATATCTTCTATGCTCCATGTGGCATCTAAATATACCTTATCCCCTTGGGCGATAAAACGTGAAATATGTACAGATACTTTAATACTTGGTTGATGCTTTACACCCCAAGGGTAAGCATAGACATCTGGCTGGTTAAACTTTTTTTGTAAAAAGCCTATGAGCCTGTTGGTAAGTCCCTCGTCTAAGTCTTCACCCCAAAGAGCATTACCCAGTAAGGTTATCTGACTAGATGACTGGGCCACTGCGATGTCTCTTTTATACAAATATCCAGGAACTGTTACTTTTTCAACACCGATGAGTAGATGAGATTTTTTATATACCGTTGAGGGCTGTGAAACCATGGAGAGTACATAGTAATGGTTAGAGCTTGAAAGACAGCCATGCAGTCCAAAAAGGGTTATAAGTGCTAAAAGTATTTTAAATTTTTTCATTAATTATCTCCAAATATGAGTGAGTCTGGTTTACGGTTAAGCATACGTAAAAAAACCTGCATCTCTTGTGAAGTCTTCGTCAGTATCTCTAAGGTTTGAGCAAGTTGTTCTTTTACAAGTGAATTGCTGTCATACCCCTTGACTACAGTAGATGTCTCTTTAAGTGTTTTTGTCATCTCTCTTAGTGCCTTGTTCAGTTCATCAGGCATCACTTCAAAAGATTTTTTACTGGTTAGTTTATTGATATCTTTAACCGTTTTCTTTAAATCTACCAATAAATCATTGGCATTATTTACAGGTTCAAGTGTGGAATCCACCACTTTTGTCACAGAGTTCACAAGTTCATCAAGTGGTAAGTTATTGAGCTTATCTAGTATCTCACTTACTGAAGTCATAATGCCTGTAGAACTTTGCGTTGTCATAGGAAGTCTTGCATATTTTGTATTATACATAATAGTACCCTCCCCATCATGATGATTAAAAGTAAGGTCAATAAATTGTGAACCAGTAATAGGGTCTAATGCAGCAATCTTCGCACGTAAACCCTCTTCTACTGCGGTATAAAAGTTCTCTTCTCCTGTTGCATTGCTGTCATGTTTATCTTTAAAAACAGAAGTATCTACTTCTATCAGTACTTCTCCTAACATTTTATGTGAGGCTTTATGATAAGAGAGTTTAATATCTGTTACTTGTCCGATGTCAAATCCATCAAAACGCACAACAGAGCCATTTGATAGATGAGATATAGACTCTTTTGTATGAAGCATAAATGCTCTATTTTCTTTGACTAAAGCACCTGTGGTTTTACTCTCTGCCTCTGTTTTATTTTTATATAAAGTAAAGATATACTCTTTAGGTACTTTTTTTGTTTTATCTTCTCCTGAAGATGAAAAGACCAGTCCACCACGCAATAAAAAATTAATAGGGGCAATATCTACATCAATTTTACCTTTAGAGAAGTCGACATTCATCGTATTTTTCATCCAAAATTTTGAATCTGTATGAATATATGGAATGTATTGATTTTCCACAAATATCACAACTTCTACACTCTTGTCATCTAACGATAAATATTTATATGCAACTTCTCCTACTTCAATATTTTTAAAAAATATAGGCATACCTACAGAGATATTTTTTCCATCTTGTGAGCTTAAATGAAAATATTCACCTTTTGAACTGTCTTGATAAGGGTGTGTAAGTCCAATATGTCGTTCTCTAAATGTCCCACCTGGTTCAGAATAGACATCGATATATGTACCAGAGAGTAATGTATCTAAGCCACTTACCCCCGAAAATCCTACTTCAGGTTTAACAATCCAAAACTTTGCGTACTCTGTCATGTAAGGTCTAGCCGCTTTAGAGTTCATTCGTACCCGTACTATTACACCATCTGTATCTTCGGTGATATATATTTTTGTAACTTTACCTATAGGAACATTTCTAAATTTTACCACACTCTGTCCTGCAACTAAACCTTGGTTTTTAGGAAAAATTATCTCTATCTCTGGACCTAAGTCCTCAAAGTATTGATAGGCTAACCAGCCTGCAATTATCAGTGCGATAAAAGGTACTATCCAAATGGATGTCAAAAGATTAAATGTATTTGATTTTTCTATTTTAGGTATCTTTGTTGACATTGTCTGTTTCCTCATGAGGTATTTTTCTGTTATCTTTAATCAATGTTTCATCAAAAGCATGTGCTGCTAAAAGTGTAAAAAAGACAGAGATAGCAAAGGCTGTAGCAGCTGTTCCAGCTACGATAGAGATACTAGAGAGATGTATAAGAGCCGCAAGAATTGCCACCACAAATACATCTATCATAGACCATGGTCCTACCACTTCTGTCATAGAGTAAAGTTTATGTTTATCTACCTTTTTGTCTTTTCCAATAGGGTATTTTACACTAATTAACAGATAAATCAAGATAAGAAACTTTATCACAGGTATCATAATGGATGCAAAGAAAATAATAAGTGCTATAGGGTAAGAGCCATGTTCCCATAAAAAGATTACCCCACCAATAATCGTACTTCCCTCTTGTGCTCCAAACTGATTGGTCACCAACATCGGATATAGGTTTGCAGGGATATACGCGATAATAGCAGTGATTAAAAACGCCCAAGACTTTTCTGTACTAAAATGTTTATGATGGTAGATAGCTGAACCACAACGTCTACAGCTATTTTTTTTCCCTTTATCTATGTTGACTGCTGCACATACAGGACAAGGTACTAGCCTATGTTCATCCACTTCAATCATCTACTCTCCTTGTCTATAAGGACTCTTTTACGTAACATCCATAACTCTGAAAGGTGAATACGTTTTACGATATAGATGTCTATCAAAACAAACACCATCAATGCCCAAAATGCAATGCCCATATGTATCTGTGCATATCCTATAAGTTTTACAAGTGCCACAAGAATAGAGATAAGAAAAATATCTGTCATACTCCAAGGGGTGATGTGCGAGAGCAAGATAAGAAGCTCTTTACTCCATTTTTGACCTTTTTTGAGTTTTAAAAGTGTAAACAACGTCAAGTTAATGGTAAATATCATCAAAGGAAAAATAAATATAAGAAAAGCACAAAGAAGCCCTACAATAAAAAATCCACTCTCTAAAAGAGAAAAAATTGTTTTAGGGATGGTAATAAACTGCTCAACACCAAGAAGCTCTATCTGCACCAAAGGAAAAAAATTTGCTAACATAAAAAATATAAGCCCTGCAATACTTAGTGCAATACCCCTATCAATGAGTTTTGTATCATAACGATATAAGATACCTCCACACTCTACACAACATGCTTTAGAACCATCTGCTATAGCATGTACTTCATGTAGAGTAAAACACTGGTGACAGATGATAAGATTGTCTAAGGCATCTTCATTTTCAAGTTTCATGGTTATAATTATAGCCAATGAATCTAAGGACTGATATGCGTATTCTCTCTATCGGAAAAACCCTACAACATGGCACGCTTGCTATTACCTCTATCGAAGAGTCTGCTCTTGCTTCTTATCCTAATATAGAAGAGTTTAACTACATCATCATCCATGGTGGAGATGGAACAATAAGACGTGTGATTAAAACTCTTCATAAGATGAAACACAAGGCTCTATTTGTACTCAATCCTACAGGGTCGTTTAATGTTGTAGCAAAATTACACCGTGTCCCTAGCCTAAATAACGTACTTCAAAAGCTTGAAAATAAAGAAAAACTTCCTTATAAAATACAAGCATACTATAGTCTAAATGATGAAATGTTTCTTTTTTCTGCAGGAAATATGGGTGATTTACAACACATTTTTCTAGCAGAAACACTCCGTTTTGGCATACTTAAAAAAGGGGTTCTCAAATATATCTTAGCCGCACTTTTTTTACTACCTGTACATCTATTTATGACCCCTTTTATGCTTTTAAGCAAAAGAAAGTTTTTCATCTTCACACCTGCTAGTTTCATACCAAAGTTTGGTCGTTTTTATGGAAAAGTTGAACCGATGGAGATAGACTTACAAAATGGCTACAACTTCATAGAGTTAGATGGTGATGTTGTCACTATCACTGAAAGTATTTTAAAGATAGATATTGCGGGAGAAATGAAGATTATCAAATAAATCCATATTTTTCTTTCTTAATATGCTACCAACCCTTTATAATACGATATTACCCGTTCATCCACATTCACAACCCTACGCAGATACTGAGTCAAATCCCCTTTAGAAAAATCAAGCTTTAGGTTTTTAGGGTTTATCGCCCTTGATATAGCCACATAAAACTGACTGGGTGCAAAAATATTATCTACATTGCACACTAGATTATCTATACTCATACCCTGTGACTTATGTATGGTCACTGCGTAGGCAAGTTTAAGGGGGAACTGCGAGAGTGTGGCTAGGCTTATGGTCTCTACTGTGCCATCTTCTTTGACTAACATATCTACTAGGTCAAATTCATGACGTTCTACACGTACATACTCTTCTTCTTTTTCTACTATGAGGTGGTCTTCTTCTATTTTTCTAAGTATGCCTCGTTCACCATTGACAAATTTACCCCATTTGTTTACTGTAAAAAGTATGGGGACACCCTCTTTGAGTGTAAGATGTTCACTTATGGGTAACATATTTTTCCATGTAGCCAACTTTTTTTCATGTACTGAACCAAACATCTCTACATTGGCAAAGAGTATGGTCTCCTCGGTATCAAGTTCATTGAGTTTGGCTCGGTTTGTCTGTTCTACTTCCAAGTTACGCCCATAAAGATAGGTAGGGGCTTTCTCCATAGCGTCATTGTTCCATAGCTTCATCATATATGCTATAACCTCATCATCGCACTCACCTTTACGTACTTTAGAGAGTATGTGTGTAAACTCTGCATCTGTGGTACGTTTCATCTCAGTCAGTTCTATCACCATCAAATCAAATCTATCCCAAGCCATAGACTCAAAAGCATAAAGCTTCTGCCCAAAGACATCGTTACGACTGTTATGCTTAACCACAGGAGGCAACTGAAAGAAGTCCCCTACAAAAAGCACTTTACCTAAGTAGCCATAGTTGTTAAGTCTATAGGCTATCATATCTAACAAATCAGTACTCACCATGCTTATCTCATCGATGATGATAAGGTCTGTCGCTTTAAGTATCTTTTTTAAGTCCATCAAACGTTTTTTTGCACGTTTGTCACTTTGGTTAAGCTCCTCAAAGTTAGATGCTATGCCAAAGACAAAAAAGCTGTGTACGGTAAACCCACCTATGTTCACAGCTGACACCCCTGTAGAACCTAAAGAGACCACCTGTTTCGCACGATTGCGGTAGTCTTTTATGACTTCATTGGTAATATAGGACTTTCCTACCCCTGCTCCACCTGTTAAAAAGACATTGGAGTGTTTAAGTGCTTCTAAGACTTCTGTTTTATCTGCCAATTTAAATCCTAATACGATTTTCTTTTAGAAAATCCTGCTTCATCCAAATAACCACTTTTACATCTACTACGTGTTTTTTTACCACGCTTTAGAAGTATTTCCAAATCATCGCTTCCACTTCCTAAATATAACCACAACTCAGTCACAAGCCCTCTTTTACACTGCAAACTCACACGGTTACCTGCCCCTTTACCAAAGCTCTTATCGGCTACTCTTTGTACTTGTTTGAGTGTGATTTTTTTTCCTATGTTTTGTGTAAAAAACTTCCCTAATGCTGAACCGTTTACTTGGTTTACTAAGCTGATGGCATCACTATAGTAGCTATTTGCATCACTGCCATAACAAGTACCATGTTTTATCCACTCATGTTTATGTAGCTCTGAAGCAAAACCAGGCATCACTTTTTCAAGCTTCTTTTCCACCTCTTCATCTAAAGCTAAACAAGGTAAGTCTCTCCAGCGTCTGTTTTTATCTGCATAGACCAATGCTTTGTCTACATCACAATAGACATTGTTACGAGGCTGAGGCCAAAGTCCGTGTAGTACAAACTGTGTATCGCTAGATTTACGTTTTAACAAGTCAGATAAACCTCTTTTACACTCTTTTTTATTTCTATGTGTTTCACAAAAAGCATTATGCCAAGAGAGTGCCAAAAGGTTTTGTTTTGATGATATATTCTTCTTTTTAGCATACTTTTTAGGCTTGGTTGCCATATTTTTATCTGCACTATTTAGCTCGTCACTTATGCTGACACTTTTTTTCTCTACAGGTTTGTTGGTCACTTTGGTTTGTTTAACACCATACAGAGGAGTTCCACGTAGAGGTCTTAAACTCAAACAGTCATCATCTACCCAACGCTGAGAAGGTGTGGCATATTCTACTTTCAGTAAGTACTGTCCTTTATGGTGTTTGAGCATCTCGTACGTTCTGTCAAGTTTTAGTACCTGATTGTCTCGGTTTTTGGTATGTTTAAGGTTGTTAAAAAGCCCACACTCTTTTTTAGGGTAAAGCTCCATATTTGCCATAAGACTAAAGGTAAAAAGCCATAAAAGAAGTAAAAAACGCATCAAAGGTATCCTTAATTTTTAGAGTATTATAGCGTGAGTTTATTATGGACATCTCTTATGAGTTAAAATCTATACTATAATTTGTGAAAACCAAATTCACATTAATAATTATTTGTTACAATAATATAAAGTTATAAAAAATGTTTATTTTATAAAGGAGAAAGGATGAAACTCCTAGTATTGTTTGCCCTACTGTTTCATACCATTCTCTTTGCAGAAAACAGTATAGACAAATCATTTAGCTATATAGAACTAGCAAAACAAGACTATACTCTCACAGATATTATAGAAAAAAGTGAATCAGGTCAATTCTCAATACTCAAACCAAATCATTCAAAATTTGGCTTTACCAATAATGTTTTTTGGATTAAAGCCCATGTTAAAAATAAAACATCTACCTCCCAAGAACAGATGCTTGAACTCAACTATCCTGTGCTTGACTATATTGACATTTATCTTTATAAAGATAAAAAACTTATCTTAAAAAAAGAGTTAGGTGACTTAAGAACCTATGACCAAAGAACATTTATGCCCAATCCAACGTATGCATTTACCCTCTTGCCATTTGAAGAAAAAACGTTTTATATCAAAATTAAATCCACAGGCTCAATGAACCTAGGTATATCCATCAAAAGTATGAAAGAGTATATTTTATTTAGTGTGACACAGATAAAATGGCTCTCTTTCTATTTTGGTGCTGTCCTTATCATGCTCATGTACAATTTTATTCTCTATCTTATTATCAAAAATAGAAGTTTTTTATATTATGTACTTTTTCATCTCTGCTATTTAACATTTGCATTGAGTCTATCTGGTATTTCCTTTGAATTATTCTGGCCTCAAACACCTGAACTAAACCAATACATTATACCTATTGTCATGCCTTTAACGGGTGCATTTGCACTTTTATTTAGTATCCACTTTTTAAATATAAAAAACTTCAATACAACACTTTCTAACATTCTCTATTTCTTTGCAGGTCTATCTTTTATCGTAGCATTTTCCATCTTTTTTCTAGGCTATAGTCTTGTCATACAAATCGGTAGTCTTATCACTTTTTTAAGTGTTATCTTCCTTTTTATAATCTCTTTTTATTTGGCCTTTATTAAAAAAGACATTAACAGCTTTTTTTACCTTATTGCATGGAGTTTCTTTCTTAGCGGTGTCGGAATCTCTCATTTAAGTAATATTGGCATAGTCCCCTCAATGATTCTTACAAACTATGCTTCACAAATTGGGTCATTTTTTGAAGTACTTCTACTCTCTATCGGACTAGCTTACTACTACAACAGATTA
>JAMONG010000162.1 GCA_027066595.1 Sulfurovum sp. | reverse complement strand
GAGCCTCTTCTTTAGTTTGTTCTTCTACAACTTCTTCAGTCTGAGACTCTTCAAGATTTTCTTGTTCTTCTTGACTCATAAACAGACCTCCTTTATACGAAATATTGCATTACATTTTGTAAGCTTAGGAGTATTATACAACATTGAGTGACTATTTGTCAAGTCTTAGTTGAGTCATATAGACTAAACTTATATTTTTAGGCTATTTTATGTGCTATAGTGAGGCTCTAGACCCTAGAAAATTGCTATATTAATGTGAATTATGTTTTTTAAAAGTAACGTAATAGAAATGTATATAATGAAAAGAAGCGGGTAAGAAAGTTATTGCATAGAAATGTTGTAAGGTGTTGTGTCCCCACAACACCAAATAATATAGGGTAACTAAACTAGTTACGGATACCCATATCTGCTTTAATAGTGTTCCATCTTTTAAGATCTACTTTTTTCAAGTATCTCATAAGTCTTCTTCTTTGTCCAACTAATTTAAGTAGTCCAAGTCTTGAAGAGTGATCTTTTTTGTTTGTTTTAAGGTGCTCAGTTAGGTAAGTAATTCTTGCAGTTAATAGTGCAACTTGTACTTCTGTAGAACCTGTATCGTTTTCGCCTCTTGCGTATTTAGCAATAATTTCTGCTTTGTTCGCCGTATCTAAAGCCATAATGACCTCCTGATTGGTATTTAATTCTCAAAATTGAGTTCGCAATTATAGTGGAATAACCTTACTCAAGCCTTATAATGCCTACTTAATCTAACTTAGAGTAAAATAGTCTTAATTAAATATAAGGCTAAACACTATGTTGTTAACTCGTGCAAGCGAATATGCGCTACTCTCTTTAGACGTTATACGTAAATCTGACAATCCTATTGGGGCTGAGCAGTTAGCGGGTGAGCTTTCAATCCCTAAAAGTTTCCTTGCCAAGATACTACAAAGTCTTGCAAAACAAGGTATCTTAGAGTCACGTAAGGGAGCACATGGTGGCTTTTTATTAGCCAAAGATGTCACGGAGATATCTGTTAATGACATCATTTTTGCAGCAGAAGGTAAAGCACCAGCAGTATTTGACTGTACACAATACATTGCTACCTGCCCCAATGGTGCTATTGGTTCTTGTTCTATTTCACCTTTTTTATCTAATTTTCAAACTAAGATTGATGATTTTTTAAATGGTTTAATGTTAAGCGATATACTGTAAATCCCTCTATCCTGCCACTACAAAATGCTCAATCGCATTGACCTTACGCTATAATACACTTATATTTTCAATAAGGCACATATTTATGAAACAACACGTTTATCATCTCTCTCACATCGACCTAGACGGTTATGGCTGTCAGTATCTTACGCAACAGTGTTTTGATAACATCGAATGTTACAATGCAAACTATGGTCCAGAAGTCACTGCCCGTTTGAGTGAGATAGTCAAAAAGATAGAACAAGACAAGTTTGTGCATGGAGATGAAACCCAAAGGCTCATTCTCATTACTGACCTCAACCTCACGACAAAAGAGGGAAACTGGATAGAAAAAGAAGCTGTACGCATCGGAGCGAAACTTCAACTTCTTGACCACCATGCTACAGGTGCATCTGCTGCAGAACGTTTTGCTTGGTACTATCTAGATACAAAACGCTGTGCTACGCTTATCACCTATGAGTGGCTACAAAAGCATTATGCTTTTGATAAAGACAATACGCTTGCACGTATCGTACAAGCCATTAATGCCATAGACATTTGGGTAAGTGACGATGCACTCTTTGAGTATGGTAAAGTAATGCTTGGTATGATCTCAGGAGCCAGAGAAATAGGACGTATTTTATTTCCTGCTGAAGACAGAGCCTTTAAACTCTCCATGATTGAAGCAGCTAAACAAAGGGTCGATGAAGAAGATGCCCCTATCAAACTTGATGATGCACTACACCCTACAAAGAAAGCCTTTTTCATACAAGATAAAAATGACACCAAAGATAACCTAGTTGCCAACTATGTAACCAACTTACTAACCCTTGACAAGCAACGTCTTACCATAGAGTATAAAGGGCATAAAGGTATCTTAGGCTACAACGTAGGGAATGCTTCCATCATAGGAAATGCATCCATGGTTGCCAACGAAGACTATGCTTTCTACATGGATGTAAACTTCAGAGGTAACTTCTCATTAAGAAGTAACAACAAACTAGATGTCTCAGCTATGGCAGCACACATAGGAAACGGTGGAGGACATGTCAATGCTAGTGGAGGAAAGATAGAAGGGTATAAAGACTCATTTGTGTATGCCGATGTACGTAAATTTATACAAGAGTACATTGACAAGAAATGCGAGGAGACTGCTTAGTCTCCTCACGTAGATACTATTTTTTAGTAGGTAACTGCATTAAGTGGTAATGGTGAGGGAACCATCGTAACGATGTCGTCAGAAACGATAGGTGCCCATTTAAATACAGGATTACTTTTATTTTGTACCACAGTAAACTGCCCCATCATACCATCATCTTCATGTTCTAAAAAGTGACAATGGTACATATATCCATTGTTGGGATCTACATAGTCTTTCATTTTTAAAATGACTTTAACCGAACTGTTTGGTGGTATGCGTACCACATCTTTATAGCCTCTCTCATTTGCCGCAACACTTGCAGGACTTCCATTACGCTCTAATAGCATAAAATGTATGGCATGAATATGGAAGTTATGTTCTACATTCATTGTATTTCGTATCGTCCATATTTCTATATCGTTAACAGGAACTACGTTGTCTATGCGGTTAATATTCATCGGTCTACCATTAATAGCCATTTGTCCCATCATACCACCACCCACAGTATTGAGTAAAAAGCTTCGTGTTCTTACTGCCTGTGAAGCCGCATATTTTTCCAGCGTTGTGAGTGTAGAAGGCACAGTTGTTACACCTGGAGATGTACTGTTTACATTAATTTGCATAAGATTGATATTTTGTCTAGTCTCTCTTAATGTCACACTGCTACCCAAGTCTCCACTAAAATTTACCACAATCTCAGCTCTTTCCCCAGGTGTTAAAAGCAGACTGTTTAATGTTACTGGTCTTTCTAGAAAGCCTCCATCGGTGGCTATCTGTTTAAAACTTCTACCATCTGAAAATCGAAGATTATAAAGTGTACTGTTTGAACCATTAAGTACCCTAAAGCGTATCTGTTTATCTTTTACACTAAGTGTTGGAGAAATCTCACCATTTATCATCATCGTACTTGAAGTATATCCTCTCATGATTTCCATTCTCGTTGGAGCATAAAGAATCTGTCTACTGGCAGTAAACCGTTTATCTTGTATAATCAAAGGAATGTCATCAACCCCATAGGTTTTAGGTAAATTGAGACTGTCACTCTTATCATCATCTATGATAATCATACCAGCTAAACCCATATAGACATGTTCTGCTGTCTTTCCCATAAGATGAGGATGATACCAGTTGGTAGAAGCAGGTTGATTGACAGTATAGGATGCTGTCCATGTTGTACCTGGTTGAATTTTATTTTTAGGACCACCATCCATGCTCGCAGGCACATGCATACCATGCCCATGCATCGTTGTCGCTTCAGATAACCTGTTAGTATAATTTATCTTAATTTTATCTCCATCATGCATACGTATAGTCTGCCCCAGTACACTTTGATTTATACCATAGGTACGTGTATTGATACCTGCAAAAAACTGTGTACTAGACTGTTGTATGTTCATATTAAAAACTTTCACACCATTAACCCAAGAATATGGAGCTAATGCTGGAATAGGTAATGCACCTGCAAAAAGTGCTGTGCTTAAAAACCCCATCCATAAGATGCTTAAACTTATATACCGTCTCATTCGTATCCTTTATTTTCTATCTTATAAAAAAGGTATTTACATACCACCGTTATTTCCCATACCGCCACCACCGTTACCTCGTGTGCTTTGACGTGCAGAGATATAACTCTCAAGAGAAGTACGAACATCATTACATGCACTACTAGCTAAAATAGCTTCTGCTCTAGAAGAATAATCAACCATCAACGCACCTCTAGCAAAAAAGTCCCCACTGACAGCATCACTGTGTGCAGAAATTACTTCATAGGCACAGGCTGTATTAGCAACTTTACTCACCACCACATTCGTAGCACTTTTTTCAACACTGGTCGTGTAGTATTTGTTGTACTTCATATAGGCTTCCATCAAGAAGAGTTTATCCCATCCTCTAGGGTTCTGGTCTGCTTCAAGTTGTCCAATCATATAGATGATATGTCCAGCCAATTTTTCAGCACCATCTTCTGTCGTTGCCGCTATCGTCCAGTGAATACTTCTAGCATTGGCATCTTTGGTTGGTGCAGGGGTTTGTTGGCTACCATGTTCTTTATAGTTTGCATGATTTTCACGCAGATAAGGGATATTTGAAGCGGAAGAATTGACTGTATCAGAACCTCCTGAGCCAGCCGTATTGTCACCATCTTGTGACGTAGTGTTTGAGGATGAGTTACCACACCCTACCAATAATGTTGAAACAATAAGGGATGCCCCTAAAGTAACTTTCCATGTCTCTAGTTTCATAATCTATTCCTAAAATTGAATTACACTTCTTAAATGCATAGTCAATCTTACATAGATTACGTGTATGTAGTGTGTACATGGGGTACACTAAAATTATTGTACCCCAGAAAAAGATATAGAAACGGTTGCCACCCTAGAATCTAGTTCTCCATCATTTACCTTGTAGGTAAATGTCCCCTCAATTAAAGGCAAATCTGTACCTGCAAGGGAACAACCTGTAGTATTTGTATACGTAGCAATATTACCTGATACTGTCACCATACCAGATACAGGTTGTGCCACTATACTATAGACTAAAGTATCTCCATCTGTATCTGTTCCATCTAATACTATATTGAGTGCATCAGGAGTACACCCACTTACTTGTAAAAAAGAGATATCATTAGCAACGGGTGCTGAGTTTTCAGAAACTGGTTCAGGTGTAGTAGTTGCAGGAGTTGGAATTGGTGGCGGTGGTGGTACTTCCACGGTAATATCCATCGTATCTATCGCTCTGTTACCTTCTCTATCTGTCACTATTAGTGTAATAGTATAGGTACCTAATGGAAAATTAATAGGTATAGTACTCTCAACAACTTCACCAGTCAATGTTCCTAATAATCCCAAATCCCATGTATAAGAAAGATCTTCATTGGGGGCATCAGGGTCATTACTATTACCTCCATCAAATACTATGTTATTTCCTAAGAGTATCGTTTGATTCTCTCCTGCATCTGCTGTAGGACCTACACCGATAATATTTTCAGGTGATGTTGCACCATCATCAGTGATATGGTCACACCCCAACATACTAAATAGTAATAATAGACCAAATAGTTTTTTTAATATATCATTCATTTTATCTCCTTATTTAAAATTTATATGTGACAGCAAGTGTCCATGCATCTGAGACTATATTTGCTTCGGTTGCTCTACCATTAAAACCATCATTATCATAAAAACGTACATAATCTACAGAGAGCGAGACATCATTCTTCATATCATAAGAAGTACCTAAGCCCCATTGAAAACCATGCTCTGACCTATCTGCACTGATTCCTGCTCCCCCTAAAGGGATATTGGTTAATTCAACTTTCCCATAACCCAATAGTGCATATATATGAAATGTTTCAATAACATACATAGGTTTCAAATAAATACCTATATTAGAAAAATCAGCAGGATAGTCATCCATATTAGAGGTTAATGCATTTCCATGATCGTATTTAAGGTTACCTATAGCACGAGTGTATCTACTCTCTAATGCCAAATAGGAAAATACTTGATATCCCAATTGTGCTGTTATTGCTTTAGAACTAAACACCTCATCACTTAAATTATTTTGCAAACGCATGGTTGAGATACCCAAACCAGCATAAATACCACTCGACTCCGTCATAGAAACTTCAGTAGGTTCTGTATCAACTACAACAATACTACCTCCTGCGTAACTACAACAAGAACATGTAGCTACAGCAAGTATTGCTTTTGTTACTTTTTTCATGTTTTACTCCTTTTTATTTTATCAATTTAATATTCTTTTGCAAGTCCTATTATAAAAAAAAATAATGACGTGAACGTTCCGTTTCATTATGTTATAATCAAATATAATGCAAGGATAACAATGCTCAATAAAAAAAATTATACTTCTGATAAAGAGCAATACCTCTATGGTGTTTTGATTATTTTTATTTCTGGAGCACTCTTATCTGCATCTATTCGTCTTTTTACACAAGAGTATCTTGTTAGCCTCATAGATGCTATTGCTCTTTTTATAGGCTATTTTATCATCCGTCACTATGAGAAAAAACGTCATTTTAAATCAACGGTTATCTATCTCTTTTGGCTTGCAAGTTTTGTAATATTTTCTTTTATTATCTATTTTGCATATAGCTTACACATATTACTTATACTCCTTGTACCTCTTACTGCTTCTATCCTTCTAGAGCATAAAGACTTTCTTTATCACGGTTTTTGGTTTCTCTCTCTTTTTTTCATTATCATGCTTTATGGTTTTATACATAGATCACAATACCACTACCTCAATGACACGAACTTTTTGATTTCCTTTTTCTTACTTTTTTTCTTTATCTTAGGTCTTAGTTTAGTCTACAATCAGTCCATCAAAAAGTCATATCTTGAATTACAAAAAGCACACCATCAAAAAGACTTTTTACTTAAAGAGATACATCATCGTGTAAAAAACAACCTTAACATTGTCTCTTCCATACTTGGACTTGAAAAGTTTGAAAGTAATATCGATGAGCTACATAAACTGATAAACCAAAACAAATTACGTATAGAGTCTATCGCTATGGTGCATGAAATACTTTATCAAAGTGACGACTTAGAGCATATCAATTTCAAAACATATATCACTAAACTTTCAGAACATATTCTTATCACAGAATCACATAGCGACAGACTTAAAGTAACCCTAGATATCGTACCCTTAGAACTTAATATTGAGTCTATGATACAATTTGGTATCATCATCAACGAGCTCATTACAAACTCTATTAAATATGCTTTTCCAAATCATGAAGGGACTATAGCTATATGTTTACATAGACATGAACATCATTATAAATTTATCTATCAAGATAATGGAATAGGTATGAACCAAGAAAACAATGGTTTTGGTCAAAAACTCATTAAGATGTCGGTCAAACAACTTAAAGCAGATTTAGAGATACTGCACCATCATGGTGTCACATATGAGATTACTTTCAAAGGAGACATTACATGAAAATCCTTATTGTAGAAGATGAAATCATCCCTGCTAACTACCTTAAAGAACTACTTACTCTTGAAGGATACGATGTCTTAGAGAGTGTAGAAAAAGGTGCAGATGCTATACGCGTAGCAAAACAACAAAAGCCAGATATTATATTAATGGATGTTATGCTTGAAGACAATATCTCTGGCTGTGATGCAGCACTGGAGATTAGTAGGTATAACCCAGAAATATTAATCGTTTTTCTTACAGCATATTCTGATAAAGAGATGATAGACTTTGCCATAGCTTCTAGAGCTTTTGGGTATCTACTCAAACCCTATAGAGAAAAAGAGATACTTGCCACACTGGCACTGGCAAAAGCACAGATTAAAAATCTATTAATCAAAACAGATGACGTAAACACACAAAAGGTAGTAACACTCATAGGAAACTACACTTTTCATACAGAAAAAGATATGTTATTTCATCATTCACAAAAAATAAATTTAGGACCACAAGCAACTAAGCTTATTGGGCTACTTTGCCAACATAAGCATCAAACATTGTACACCGAAACGATTATAAATACCCTATGGGAAACACCTACATCACATCAGGCTTTACGTTCATTGGTTTATCGTATTAGAGAGTTAACCATACCCGAAATCATACTCAACAGTAGTAAGACAGGGTACCAAATTGGGTTAAAAACGTAGGGAAAATACTGTACCCTCTCCCAACACTGAAGTCAATGCTATCTCTATACCATACGTATCACAGATACTCTTAACTATATTAAGTCCCACGCCAAAACCACCAGAGTACTCAGTACCACGCTTAAACTTTTCAAATATCTCTTTTTGTTTCTCTTTTTCTATACCTATGCCTTCATCTTCAATAGATAACATGCTATCTTTAAGTGTAATAGTAATGGTAGATTTAGGAGAAGAATACTTAATAGCATTTCCAATCAAATTTCCAAAAAGTAGTGTTGCTTGTGCTTGGGGAATAGAAAAAATAGTACGCTCCAATGTGACATTAAATTTTATACGTTTTATCTCTGCTAATGCACTATAGTACTCTACACTTTTTTCCAATGTTTCTTTCAAATCCAAAGGTTCAGAAATATCTTTTTTACTCGAAAAATTCAAATAGGTCAAAGAACGATAAATATCATAAAGCTGTTTAGTACTAATAGAGATGTTTTTCATGGTCTTTTCACCACATGCACCCTGCTTTAAAGCTTGATTAGTAGCCATAGAGAGTGAGGTGATGGGTGTGTTAAGTTCATGGGTGACATCGTTAATAAAACGTTCTATCTGTTCTACGCGTTGACGTACAGGTCGCATAAAAAGTTTTGAAAGTATCACTGCGACTACCACGATAAAGAAAGAAACCATCATCAAAACTTGCCATACACTTCTTTTTAGTGTGGCAATCTCTTTAGCTAAGGTATCAGACTGTGCAACCACATAAGCAATGCCTAAATGCTCACGTGGTGAAGCAGAAACAAACACTTCATATCCTTCTACAGAAAAGTACCCCTCCTCTATTTGCATAGAACTATCCGTAAGGCTTCCGTCAACCACTGTACCGTTAGTATCGATAAGTGCTAAGGTAACCCCCTCTGGTATTGTACGTTTTTTCAATGGTCTGTTTTGCATATGAGCCATGATAATATCACCAGACTTTATATCTGCAAGGTGCTGAAGTGTATAATACATCTCATTTTTCAAAGCACTCTTTTGAGCCTCATAATACCAGTACCCAATTCCTGCGATAAAAATAAATGAAGAGAGAATATAGAGCGTTAAGAATGAATAGAAACTACGTTTTTCTAAATCATTCATACCTATATCCCAACCCTCTTTGTGTGATGATTTTTTCACTGCCTATGCTCTCTCTTAGTTTCCTAATGTAAGAACGCAAAGTGGCATCACTTGGAAGTTCTTCAAAACCCCAAATATTTTGTACTAACTCATCTTGACTTATGAGTCTATGTGAATGTGCAATGAAATAGTCCAATATTTCTGCTTCTTTAGGACGTAAGCTTATCTCTTTTGCTCCATCACTCACGATATGCTTACGTGGATAGTAAGTTAGCTCTTCAGAGATAATGACAGGGGCATCTTGTTCTATATGAAACAGTATTCTCGCTTTTTCTATACGAAGTTTTAACTCTTCAAGCTCAAAAGGTTTTTTAATATAATCATGTGCTCCTGCGTCAAAACTCTCTTTAAGATGCTTCGTATCATCATACGCAGTGATGATAATAGCAGGTGTCGTGTCATTAAAAGAGCGCAACTCTTCTAAAAGCTCTACCCCTGATTTGCCTGGTACATTGATGTCAAAAATAAACAGATCATAACGCCCTTCGTCTATAAACTCTTGTGCTTCTTCAGAGTCAAAAGCCCTGTCTGTCTCATAATATGCCTGCAGATAATCTGTTACTATCTCTCCAAGTACAGGGTCATCTTCCATAAGTAATATTTTCATCTCTCTATCCTCTGGTATATCCCATGAATATTTTACAATAAGATATTTAATACTGTATCTTAGAGGGTTTATGTGCACAGAGTGTGCACATATATTTACCACAAAACATCATCATAACTTCA
>JAMONG010000161.1 GCA_027066595.1 Sulfurovum sp. | reverse complement strand
TCGTTTTAAAAGAAGACCAAGGTTCTGGCTACATCACTTACGGAAAAGTACAAAAAATCCTCACCAACTCCCCTACCCACCCTCATGGCATCAAGGTACGTTTGAGTTCTGGTGAAGTTGGACGAGTCAAAGAGTTTGTAAAGTAATGACACTCTTTATAGACGGTGATGCCTTTCCAAACTTACTCAAACCCATAGTCCTTAGAAGCATCGAAAGACTCTCACTTCCCACAAAAGTAATAGCAAATAAAAAGATAAATGTTGGCAATTCAAAACATATAGAGTACATTGTTGTAAACCAAGGTGCAGATGAAGCAGACCATCACATTGTAGAGCTATGTTGTGAAGGCGATTTGGTTATCACAGCTGACATCCCACTTGCAGACCGCATCATCGCTAAAAATGCCCATGCCATAGACCATAGAGGAGAACTTTACTCCGTAGACAACATCAAGCAGTACTTAGCAATGCGTAACCTAATGGAGAGTATACGTGAGAGTGGAGAGATAACAGGTGGACCAAAAGCCTTTGGACAAAAAGATGCCCATGCCTTTGCCAATCAGCTTAATGCTTTTTTAGCAAAGCATTATTAAGTAGCTATTTTTTAGACTTTTTCTTTGACTTTTTAGCTGATTTTTTCTTTTTGTCCGACTTCTTTTTACTCTCTTTTTTCTTCTTCTCTTTTACTTTTTTATTCTTTTTAGAAAGAGGTTTTTTCTCTTGTTTTTTCTTTTTCTTTTTTGCTGCTTTTTTTTCAGCCTTCTTTTTTTCAGCTTTTGCTAGTGCTTTTTTTACTTTTTTCTTCTCTTCTTTCTCTGTTAATTTTTTTGACATAACTGTCCTTTAACTATTAAATTGAACTCCATAATGAAGTCCTAATATCCATTATATGACTTTTAAAAATAATTGTCAATCACGACAAATTCACTCTTATATTTTAGATTTTACTTTATGCTATAATAAAAATATCACAAATGATTGGAGAAAAAATGAAAAAATTAAACTTATTATTAATAACCATAACAAGTGTAGGAATTCTGACATTAACAGGCTGTGCAACAAAAGCTGAAAGCGGTGCACTTATGGGTGCTGCTGGTGGAGCACTACTTGGACAAGCCATCGGTGGTAATACTGGGTCAACTGTCATTGGTGCAGGTGTTGGTGCCATTGCAGGTGCTGCTATAGGTGGTAATGAAGATAGAAAAGACCAAGCCCGTTACAGATACTAGTCCATTTTTATTTGATTTCGCTACCTAACTGCTACCTTAAATAACTTTAATCTTATGCAAGTAAAGGTAATACTAAAGTAACGCTTAGGTAAGAGTTAGGTCACACACTTATCCTATAATTTTTTTGTTCGAATACTATTTCGAAACAAAATATATCTAAAGGATAAAAAATGAAAAAAATGATGATATTACTCGCAGTTATGGCGATGAGTACACTTACAATACAAGCGAATGAAACAATGGATGCAGTAAGTAATGCTGTTGAAAAAGCTGTTGATGCTATCACTCCTAGTTCAGCAGAGCAAGAGCAACAAGCTTCAGAACAAGAAGCAAACAAAGAGCAAGAAAAAGAGCAAGAGAAACAAAAAAATTCTGACGAGAAGTAAAGTTACTCTTTCACTCCAAACTCCCCTTATTTACTATTAAGCACCCTATATCAATAAGGTGCTTGTAGTTTATGATATATCTACTTTTATCTCACCCTCTTGCACATCAAAAGCTACAGATGAACCCTCAACTACTTTATCTTCTAAGATAAGCTCTGCAAGTCTGTCTTCTACCACTTCATAGAGTGCACGTTTCAATGGTCTAGCACCATACACGGGGTCAAACCCTGCTTCTGCGATGTACGCTTTAGCACTCTCAGTGAGTGTAATTGTAATATCACGCTCTGCAAGCTTTTTCTGAATATCTTTAAACAAAATATCAACAATGCTTGTAATCGCTTCTAAATCTAACGGATTAAAGATGACTTGCTCATCAAGACGGTTAAGGAACTCTGGCTTGAAGTTACGTTTTAGTTCTTCTTGTACCGCTACTCTTCGCTCTT
>JAMONG010000160.1 GCA_027066595.1 Sulfurovum sp. | reverse complement strand
GTATCTCTATAGTGTAGAGAAGTTAGAGGGACAAGTCGTTTTAAAAGATGTGATGGTCATACTTAAACGTGGACGCAATGCCATTATAAAACAAAGTCCATCTGGTAGAGGTGTGATGCTTTATGGCTGTGCAGGTAAGTTAAAAGAGGGGCACAGGTATGACTTATTGATTGAAGCGATAAAAACCTATAGCGGTCTAAAAGAGGTGACACATGCTTATGTGCTTAAGCAAAAAGGGGAAGTATCACTTGTGGGGTATTATAAAAGTAAACACGAACTTTTAAGTGGTGAACTTTTTCAAAATGAAGTAGTGGCAGATTTGTTTGGGGTCTATAGAAATAGGTATTTACAAGTAGAGGGAGAGAAAATTCCTATCTATTTTAAAAAGAAAAAACTTACCCCAAAAAATGGAAGTAAAATAAAGATAGACTATGCCCATCTAGGGTATTATAAAAAGTTACAATTAGTGATATATAGTAAAAAAGATTTTAGTGTTTGGGAGTAGTGATGGCATATTATAGTTGGATTTTAGCGTTTCATGTGATGAGTTTTATTTCGTGGATGGCATTTTTATTTTATATGCCACGACTCTTTATCTACCATAGAGAAAATGCAGATACTTTAGGCTTTACAGAGGTCGTTAAAGTACAAGAGTATAAACTACATAAAATCATAGGTGTACCTGCAATGTGGGCTACGGTGCTTTCTGGAGCATTGATGCTTTACTTAAACAGTGGTATTTTTTCAAGTGGAGGGTGGATGCATGCAAAACTTTTTGCACTCTCTTTTTTACTTGCATATCATATTTCACTAGGGAAGATTCGTCTTATTATGTTAGAAGATGCACACTATAAAAGTTCTAAATGGTTTAGAGTGTATAATGAAATACCGACTTTACTAATGATTTTCATCGTCATAATGGTCATTGTCAAACCCTTTTAACTGATTTGTGTTATAATCTTTGCATTAAAATTTAAGGAGTGGCGTATGACGTTACCAGAGATTGTTTTACCTAAAGTAGATTTACCTTTTGATATACCTGTGTTACTACACCCATTTGTAGTACATTTCCTTGTGGCTATACCTGTAGTTGTTTTACTTTTAGAACTGATGAACCTTATGATGAAAAAGAAAGCAGTTGGCGGTGTCTCCTTCTTTTTACTTCTTTTAACACTTGTTGCTTCTGTGGGTGCATACCTTACAGGTTTAGCAGATGGACAAGATGCTGCATTTACAGATGCTGCCAAATCAGCTTTAGGTGAACATAAGCTACTAGGTACCTATCTACTTTTAGCCTCAGCACTGGTACTCTTCTTAAAGCTCTTAGCGATGACAGGAAGTAAAGTACTTAAAGCACTCTATATCTTAGCACTGATTGCTTTTGTTGTAGTGATGTTCAAGCAAGGCAAAGAGGGTGGAGAACTTGTCTATAAGCATGGACTCAACGTAGAAGCTGTTAAAACCTTGGATGATAAAGTGTTTGATTTGGAAGAGGAGCTAGAAGAAGCACTCGAAGCTACAAAAGCGAAAGCAGCAGTTGTCGAAGAGACAAGCAAAATGCCAAAAGTTGAACCAGCTAAAATAGAAGTACCTACACCCGCTTCAGTAGAAACACCAACAATAGAAGAAGCACCTGTAGTGGAAGAAGTATCAGAAAAAACAACTATTAGTGAACCTGATACTCTTCCTGTGGCAGAAGAGAAAGTTGAAGCTGCAGATAAAGCAGTGGTTATACCCTCACCACAACAATAATATTTTTCATTATGACCCGCCATCTCCTGCGGGTTCATACTCTATCTCATACCTATTATCATCAATTTTCGTTTCTAAGGTTGAAAGATACTTTGCCATCTCTATGGTTTGATTTTCATCAAGTGATTTGGCAAAAGAGATCATGATACTACCAAAAGCAGAACGTGTTTTCCCCTGTTGTAAATCTTTTAACCTACGTAGTAGTATATGCTCTTTAACACCTTGAAGTCTAGGACTAGCACCCATTCCCTCACCATATATACCATGGCAGGAGTTACAGGCATTTTTTAAGTAGAGTTGTTCCATGTTTGCTGTG
>JAMONG010000159.1 GCA_027066595.1 Sulfurovum sp. | reverse complement strand
AATCATGCTATACCTTTATTTTAATGCTTCAAGCCCTGGAAGTGCTATGCCTTCGATAAGCTTCAAACTAGCACCTCCACCTGTAGAGATAAATGTCATTTCATCCGCATCACCTGCACGCTGTACTACATCTGCTGTATCACCACCACCTACGATGGTTGTTGCATGTGTTTGTCCGATATTGTTTGACATTGCCATGCTTCCTTTGGAGTATCTGTCCATCTCATACACACCCATAGGACCATTCCAAATAATCGTTTGTGCATCGTTAAGTGCTTCACGGAAAAGTCTTGTACTTGCTGGTCCAATGTCAAGTCCCATCCAGTCATGAGGTATCTCTTGAATAGGAAGAAACTTCACCGTGGTATTTTCAGAAAACTCAGCAGCTGCTACAACATCTACAGGTAGGTAAAACTTTACCCCCATCTCTTTGGCTCTCGTCATAATGCTTTTAGCTTCATCTAGTAAATCATCTTCTACTAAAGAAGTACCTACTTCATGTCCTTGTGCTTTTAAAAATGTAAATGCCATACCACCACCGATAATCACTTTATCGACTTTGGTTAAAAGGTTTGTCAGTGCTTGAAGTTTTCCCGATACTTTAGAACCACCCACCACTGCAACAAAAGGACGTACAGGATTTTCTAAGACTTTAGAAAAGAAGTTTACCTCTTTACCCATGAGAAAACCTGCCGCTTTAGAGTCAGCATCAAAAAATTTGGTAATGGCATCAATAGAAGCATGTTTTCTATGACAAGCACCAAACGCATCGTTGATGTAGATATCGGCATAGGCAGCTAACTTTTCTGCAAAATCCATATCGTTCTTCGTCTCACCTGCTTCGTAACGAAGGTTTTCAAGTAAAAGGACATCTCCTGCTTCCATTTTGGCTGCTTTTTCTGGTGCATCTGGACCGATGACATCTTCTGCCATAAAAATGTCTCTTTTAATCTTTAAAAGTGTATGCAGTCTTTTTGCCACAGGTACAAGTGAATACTTCTCTTCATACTTACCTGGTTCTGGTCTCTCATAGTGTGAAGCTAAAATGATTTTACAATCTCTGTCTATACAGTATCGAATCGTCTGTAATGCAGAACGAATACGTCTATCATCTGTAATGTTCCCAAACTCATCTTTAGGTACATTAAAATCACATCTTATAAAAACGCGTTTACCATCTATGTCTAAATCTTTAATTGTCTTCAATCTATCTTCCCTAATTATTTACTTATATGTACAGCCATATCTACTAAACGACACGAATATCCCCACTCGTTGTCATACCAAGAGAGTACTTTTACCATGTTATTACCGATGACTTGAATGGTATCAAGTGGTACAACAGTACTAAGCTCTTCACCTACAAAGTCCATAGAAACCCTATACTCTTCATCTACACCTAAGATGCCTTTTTGAGAACCTTCTGATGCTACTTTAAATGCATTTTGTACCTCTTCAACCGTTACGTTCTTAGCAAGTGTCACGGTTAAGTCTATCATCGAGACATCTGCCGTAGGTACACGTATGGCTTGTCCGTTTATTTTACCTGTAAGGCTTGGAAGTACTTTAGAGATAGCTTTTGCCGCACCCGTGGTAGTAGGCACAAGATTTACTGCACCACTTCGTCCTTTTCTTGGGTCTTTCTTATGTTTTGCATCAAGTATGGGTTGTGATGATGTGTAAGAGTGGATAGTTGTCATCAATGCATTTTCTATACCAAAGGCATCGTCAAGTACTTTAGCCACAGGAGCTAAACCATTGGTTGTACAACTTGCATTTGAAACCACTGCTTGTCCTGCATACTCACCTGCATTTGCTCCCAAAACAAAAGTGGCTGTATCATCTTTAGCAGGTGCTGAGAAAAGTACTTTTTTTACACCATTGTCAAGGTAAGGCTGTACAGACTCCGCTGTTAGAAATGCTCCTGTACATTCGAGTACTACTTCTACACCCACAGAGGCAAAGTCTATTTTAGTTAAATCACGCTCTGCAAATATTTTTGCTTTTGTCTTGCCAATATTCAAGTATCCATTAGATACAGATACATCATTACGTCTACCATGAACTGAATCGTA
>JAMONG010000158.1 GCA_027066595.1 Sulfurovum sp. | reverse complement strand
TCTGCATCTATGCAACGGAAGAATTTTTAGACTACAGTAAAAAAGTAGGCAATGACCTCTCTACTCCCATGCCTCAGTACAACTTTGCAGGGGTAAAACCAGGGCAGAGCTGGTGTCTTGGTGGACACTCCTTTGTCAAAGCAGTCCACGACGGCATGGCACCCAAAATCTTTATACACGCTACGCACATAAAAATGCTAGAGCTTATAGACCTAGAGACATTGAAACAGTATGCGATAGACTTCTAAATATCACAGGAGTCAATGTTTTTATAGCCTTTTATAGCACTATACCAAAGAGGCCACTTATAGCATCTCTCTATAAGTTTTTTGATAAGATATGCCAAATATCCATGAATACGAATGAATTTTAAATCTATCACTGCATACCTACCACCCAAAGCGATGGCTATTCCTTTTAGTTTTAAGTTAGATGGTTTAAGTTTTTTATTTTTTAGTGTAGCTAAGATGTTTATGGCGGCTAGTTTTCCACTTTGTATGGCAGTTTGTGCGGTGGGAGGCAAAGGAGTACCCTTTTTACTTTTAAGTGCTGCAGCATCACCTACGATATAGATATTTTTATCATCAACAGAACGTAAATAGTCATCTACTTCAAATTGTCCTTTAGCTGTTTTACTTAATTTAGTCTCCTTTAAACAAGGTGCTATCATGGTTCCACCTGCAAATATCATAAAATCAAAGTTTATCTTTGTACCATTGGTTAAAACAGTCTCATGTGCATGAATGGAAGCGATGCGACTGTTTGTATGTAAGATAACACGTAAGGCTTTAAGCCTGTTGGTGGTACTTTTAATGATACTTGGATGCATTCCATTGAGTACACTCTCTCTACTCACGATAAGATGTATATGTAAGGTAGCACAAGAGAGGGCATTACTTCTATAGTAGCGGTTAAAAAAGTATTGCATACCTGCGGCTATTTCTACGCCTGAGAGTCCTGCTCCACCTACGATGATATTGAAACTCTCTTTAGCTTTTTTATCTGACTCTAGCCGTTTGTAAAGTTGATGTTGGAAAAATTGATTAAGCTTCAGTGCACCTCTAAGGCTCTTTGCTCCTAAAGAGTAGTTGTAGACGTTAGTATCACACTCGAAACGTTTAGTAACGCTTCCTAGTGCGATGACAAGGGTATCGTAAGATAAATCTCCATCATCAAGAAGAATGACATTATTGGCTACATCGATAGAGACTACCGTACGATGTTTAAAAGTGACATTTTCATAGTTGGCACATAAAGCAGGAAGGCTTACAATGGTCTCTTCAAAGGAAGTATTACTAGAAATCAGTTCATAGCCTTCTGTCTGCAAATAGTGGTAAGGGTGTTGGTCTATCAATGTGACTTGGATTTCAGGATATTTACTTAGTTGTCGCATTACTGCGATACCTGCGTAACTCCCACCAAGTATCACTACATGATGTCTCATCACCCACCTCCTACGATTTGCCACTGATTTACTATACGCTTTTTGTGTGGAAAGTGTGTGTAGTTTATGTTATTTGGAAACACAAGTCAATGCATAGACCCACTGT
Source organism: Sulfurovum sp. (assembly GCA_027066595.1). GTDB lineage: Bacteria > Campylobacterota > Campylobacteria > Campylobacterales > Sulfurovaceae > Sulfurovum. The sequence continues at coordinate 530 of JAMONG010000158.1, read as the reverse complement.
TGTAACGCCAACATATCTTCATAGACTTTGAAGTTACGTTCGATAATTTTTGCTGAGTGAAAGGTTTTGTCTGGCTTGAATGTTTTATAGGCATAGATAGAACCAAATTTTGCTAAGTAGGCATAAGGCTTATCGACATACGCTTCAAACCCTCTAGGGTATTTTTTGTATTTGGGTTCTACGATGCTGTAGCCTTTGGCTTTGAGTGCTTCAAGTATGAGGTGTAGCTCTTCTCTTTTTGCATCGTTTTTGATGTACTCTCTGTAGGTGGCAAGTAGTTCTGGCTTGAAGTTACGTATACCCGTAGCAACAAAGACCTCAAAAGGGTCATAATGCATATAAAAAGAGCTACTTTGCATCCTGTGTGTCGCACCTTGCCAAAAGATGATACCTATACGCTCTTTAATGGGGTCAAGCCTATGAAAACGTGCATCACGGTAGATGCGAAAGAGTGACTTGTTTACTTTTGGTATGGCATGAATGTTGGGTACAAGTATCTGTAAGTGCTCACCCATCTCATCAACATAGGC
>JAMONG010000157.1 GCA_027066595.1 Sulfurovum sp. | reverse complement strand
AAATCCATACCAAATTACCTGCAATAGCACCTGCTTCACCAAGAAGCACAAAGATACCTGCACCCACCATCGAGCCTATCCCTAAAAAGACTGCAGACCATAGTCCAAAAGCTTTTGTCTCATTATTCATTTTCATCCTTCATACAATCTATTTATTAAGTATAACAAAGTGTAAGATAAAAGACATCATTATTTTTTCTCTTCAAGTGCATTTAAAAAAGACCCACCTACAAGTAATGCAATACCATCAAAAAATAGACTCACACCTACAAAGAAACCAACCAACCACAGTGATGAGAATGGCCAACCTATAAGAAAGATAACGGCTAAAGCAAAAGAAGTTACCGCATTCAATAGCCATATCCATTTATGCTTTTGTTCGTTAGCAGAGAATGTTAAGCCTAATCCTGTAAACGCATCCATAAAGAAGTAGATACTAAAAAGTAATCCAAGTGTTGCCACACCTTGCATCGGGTAAAATATCATATATGCTGCGACAGCTACAAGTATAAAACTTTTCAACCATCCTGTCCAGTCATTGCGATTACTTATCCAAGTTAATGCCCCTGCACTTATGCCTGCGAAGAGCATCAAGTAAGAGACAAACACTAAAGTTCCAAATGTCATAAATGTAGGAAAAAATATTCCTATCAATCCTAAGATTATAAATAATGAACCACCTATTTTAGAATATTTTTTAAATTTATCTACCAAAGTTTTATTCATATCCATTTCTAATGTTGTGTATTTCCACATGTTGTATCCTTTAAATTTGATTTGTTCACCAAGTATAAATGAATAAATTTAACACTTCTGTTAGCTAACTAACAGTGAGAATAGAAATTTCATTATAAAATAGTTATACACCATTCTTTAGGAGAGAAAATGTCATATAAAGAGGAAATGAAAAAAGAGATTCAAAACATACTTAATCATCATGAATCAAAGAGTAAAAATCTTTATCTCTATATTGAAAAATTTTATGAAAAAGCCTTATATGAATCTAAAAAGACAGGACATTCTATAGAAAGTATCACCTATGAAATACTGGAAGGTTTAGAAGAGTGTTATCAGGCACATCCTCATGAGATAGAAGCACTCTTAAAAAACTGCTCTATCCTTATGGTAAATGTAATTCATACCTCTGCACATACATCACTTGAAAAGAAAAGCCAAAAAATCATACAAGCCAAGAGACAACTTATAGAAACACTAGAGACAGAAAAGTCCTATCTTCTAGAAACACTTCATACCTTTCAAAATTATGCCAAAGACAATACACACCCACATTTTCAGGAAAGTTTACATCAAACAGAATCAGATATAATTGAGAAGATTTGTATACTCTCTGATTACATTAAAGAGTATGTAGAAGTTGATGAGAAGGAAATCCATGACAGAGGAATCACCACTCTATAACCAAGCGTATGAAGTCTTAAGTAACTCCCCTTTATTTGGTACACTTTCTAAAGAAACACTTATTGATATGTTAGCAGAATGTGTAGAAGAGTACTGGCATAAAACAGATACACTTGATCCAGAAATGGGTACAAAATACCTCTTCATCATTATCACTGGTAGATTAAAAGTTACTCATATTGACCCCGAAACAGGCAGAAGCTTGGCACTATTTCTTAAAGGAAAAGGAGAGATATTTGACTTTTTTTCCCTTTTAGATGGTAAAGAACATGTGGTGTTTCCTGTACCTATGGACAATATGAGTGTACTTCGTATCCCTTTAGAGAGAGCGAGAGAATGGATGGTTGAACATCCTGAATTTAACCAATCTTTTCTCCCTTATATTGGAGAAAAAATGCGTGAACTTGAAGAGTTTGGAACCTCTTTGGTTTTTCATGACATTACAACAAGACTTGCAAAACTCATTTTAAAACATACACACCCTCATAGCATTGAAGAACATCACCCTGTACATTTAATCAATAACTTATCTCATGAATCTTTAGCAGAACTTATAGGCTCTGTACGCTCTGTGGTAAGTACACAAATGCATAAACTCAAAGATGAAGGTATCGTTATAAGTAAACGAGGTCACATGGCTGTTTCAAACTTAGCTAAACTTATTAACAAATATGA
>JAMONG010000156.1 GCA_027066595.1 Sulfurovum sp. | reverse complement strand
CATAATCCCTGCATCACAACGCATATTTTCTGTGAGAAATGCGATAGCAGGGGTAGGCATAGGACCAATCTGTATCACATCAAAACCAACTGCAGTAAGCCCCGAGACGATAGCATTTTCTATCATGTATCCACTACGTCTTGTATCTTTACCTACTAAAATCTTTTTTGTTTTTGCAAACTGCTTAAAATATATACCTGTTGCCATCGCCAAACGCATCGCATCCATAGCACTTACTTTTTTGCCTGCTTTCCCACGTACACCATCTGTTCCAAAAAGTTCCAAACTTATTCCTCTAAAATAATATTGTCTTAATTTTAACCAAATATTGCTAATATGTGAGAACATGACTAAAATATTACTAAGCTTTGTACTTCTCTTTTTATCAGCATGCAGTCAAACCCCTAATGAAAAATATACTCCTATGCTTTGGGAAATTACAGGCAATGGACTGCACTCCCCCTCTTACCTCTTTGGTACTTTTCATACAAGAGACCCCAATATCAACACTCTCTCTCCTAGTGTGTACCGTGCCTTAAAATCTTCACAAAGACTCTATACTGAGATACGCATGTCACAAAAAAGTAACCATGAGGTTATTACTTTTACCAAGTTGCAACATTCACAGGCACTTGAAAAACGTTTACATCCAACAACACTCAAACATCTTCGTAACTACCTTAAAGAGAGTCATTCTAATTTTAAAATGCACCATTTTACTCCTTATAAAACATGGGCTATCGCTCTCATGATAGCAAACCAAGAAGATGAAATGCTAAACCCAAACATGCTTTTTATGGATGAACAACTTGTTGCTATTGCTAAAAAACACCATATAAAACAAATGGGACTTGAAACACCTCTTGAACAACTACACTACTTTGATAAACTCAATACAAAAGAACAAGAATTGTTTTTAAATGACATGCTGCAACAATCTGAAGATAAAAGCTACAAAGATGCCCTAGTACTATGGTACAAAAAAGGGGAAGCCTCTGATTTTACAACACTGCAAGAAAAGTTCAAGGCAACAAGCCCTAAACAACAAAAATTAGATAAAAAATTACTCTTGGGGCTTCTTTATGCACGTAATATACGTTTTCAACGTCGCATAGATATACTCCTACAACATAATCCAACCCTCTCATACTTTTTTGCTATAGGTGCAGGACACTTATCAGATGAGAAAGGTTTAGTCTCTACATTAAAGACACTAGGATACACGCTAAAGAAGTTAAATTAATATATCTTTAATCTACATTTGGCTATTATTCGCGAACTATTTTCACTCTAAACAGAATGATAACAACATAACCTACAGATAAGGAAAGACCATGGCAAACAACAAGTCAGCTAAAAAACGTATATTAGTAACTGCGAAAAAAACAGAAAGAAACAGATACTATAGAACAAGAATCAAAAACATTGTTAAAGCAGTACACGAAGCAGTAGAGGCTTCAGACAAAACTGCAGCAACAGCAGCATTTGCAACTGCAAACAAAAGTATCCACTCACTAGTAAGTAAAGGGTTTATCAAAAAAACTACTGCTGCTAGAAAAGTAAGCCGTCTTCACAAAATGGTAAACAAAATCGAAGCATAGTTCTTCCTTTTTACTTCATCAACTAGCCTATTAACATAGGATGCTATTTAGGCAAAGCCTACAATAGCTACGTTGTCACTAAGACAACTTCAGCAGTTAGCTCATTCGACTTGTCGAATTTGACTCCTTCTGCTACAATTCCTTTTACAAACCAATATAAAGTTACCTTATGTTCAAAGAAAAACTACAACCTTTTATAGATAGACACAACGAAATTACAAAATTACTTTCATCTCCAGATATTGCTTCAGATATTAGCCGTATGACAGAACTTAGTAAAGAACAATCAGGACTTAATGCCTTGGTTGAGAAAGCGAAGTCATACATAGAAACTTCCGATGCCATTATTGACAATAAAGAACTTTTAAGTGATCCTGAGTTAGGAGACCTAGCAAAAGAAGAGCTAGCAGAGCTAGAACCAATGCTTCCAGAACTAGAAGCAGAGATAAAAGTACTTATGCTCCCTAAAGATAAAAATGATGATAAAAACATTATGCTA
>JAMONG010000155.1 GCA_027066595.1 Sulfurovum sp. | reverse complement strand
CGTAAGGCAGACAAAACCATAGCTAAAAGTGAGTCAGCTAAACTGCCACAGGTAAACTTTTCTGGTTTTGTAGGAAAGAACTATGGGGAAGACTTAGCTACCAATGAATGGGATGATGAGACGCTATGGCAAGCAGGGGTGAATGTAAAGTGGAATATTGTGGATTTTGGTAAACGTGATTTAGCGGTACAACAAGCCAAAATAGCCAAAATGGAAGCCACTTTTCAAAAAGAGCAAACACTGCTTGATTTGAAAAAACTACTTACTGAAGCAGTAGCAAAGATCAAACAGAGTTATGCTGAATACCTTGGGAACTCTACACAGTTAAAACTGAGTAAAAAGAGTGAGAAGATAGAAGAAGTACGTTACAACAACGCTGTCTCAACCCTGAATGATTTGCTCCTTGCAAAAGGACAAACACAACTTGCACGTGCAAAAATGATAGAGAGTAAATACACCTATCAAAAAAGTAAATATTATTTAGATTATCTGTTAGAAAGAGGTGTTGAACCTCTTTCTACTTACCCATAAGTAAGACTTTAGTGAGATGAATTGTAAAGAGCTTTGCTCTTTACAAAGAAGAAATATTAAGAAAAAGAGGAGTAGAGTAATGAATAAAAATAAAAAGTTGATTATTACAGTAATCATGATATTAGCTGTGATTATTTTAGGAATAAAAGGTAAAGGTTTACTAGAAAAACGTAAAACAGAGGTAGCCAATGAAGCACTACCAGCAGTAGAGAGAGTGAGTGTCCCTGTAGTGCATGCAACGCAAGGTACTCTGAGTCATACGGAAGGGTATCTTGCACAGATAGTCTCCGATAAGAGTATCAAACTCTCAACTAAGCTTGCAGGTTACATAGAAAAAGTCTATGTCTCTGAGTCACAAATGGTTAAAAAAGGTGATGTCCTAGTAAGCATTGATGCTATTGAGATACGTTCAAACATTGATGGATTAAAAGCAACACACGCAGCACAAAAAAATGACTTGGCATTGGCTAAAAGTATTTATGAACGTAATAAAAAACTCTATAAAGTAGGTGGGCTTTCTAAAGAAAAACTAGATATTTCAAAAGTAACACTACAAGCCAAAGAAGCTGTCATTACCAATACCACACAAAAGATAGCACAGTTAGAACATCAACTCTCTTACCTTAAAATCATCGCTCCCTTTGATGGGGTGATAGATGCTATCTTGATGTATGAGGGTGACTTGGCAGCTACAGGAAAACCAATCGTTTCTATGAGTACTGGTAAGAAAAAGTTGGTTTTCTCTTATGCTCCGACAAAAAATACGCCTATTGTAAAAGATCAAATGGTACTACTTGATAGTGAGAAGATAGGGCATATAAAAGCCATCTACACTACTTCTAAAAATGGTTTGGTATCGGCAGAAGTAGCCCTCTCTTCACAGATAGATTTACCAGTTGGCAGTAGTGTAAGCATAGAAGTATTGACAAAAGTGGCACAAGGGTGCATCGTGCCTCATGATACACTTTTGCATAAAAAAGAGGGTACTTTTGTGATGGCATATGAGAAAGGAAGCTTCAAAGCTCAAAGTGTCAATGTTGAAATGCAAGAGAATGGACAGGTCATTGTCTCTCCTTGCCCTACATCAGTCATCGCACAAGCAAGTGAAGTGAAACTCTCTGCACTTCCTGCGTATGATAGTGTTGAGGTTTTAAAGGAAGAAAAGTAAGTAGGCATGATTAATGCTTGGAGACTAAACCTTCTTTTAAAAGCATTTTGATGAAAGATTGGTACGGTACATCCATACTGTTGGCTCTTACTTTAAGTTCATCTATCATGTCTACAGGTAGGCGTATAGAGATACTTTTGGTTGTCTTTTTGAGGTTAGGGAAACGTACTTTTTTAACCTTTGTTTCATCTATGTAGTCTAAGGTATCGTGTGTTTCCCAAAAGAGTCTTTCTTCCTCTAAGTTTTTAAAGGTAGGGATTATTTTTGTTGTTTTCATAAAAATTTTTCTCCTTTTTCGTCATTTCTCTAGCTGAGATAACTCGAATAAGGTTATCTCTAACGGTAAATACCACCATAATCTTTTTGTTTTTATCATTTTTACCATAAGCTACACATCGGCACTCACCTAC
>JAMONG010000154.1 GCA_027066595.1 Sulfurovum sp. | reverse complement strand
TCTCGCTTGGAAATGTGCCATTATTTGTTCAAATCGTTCTTCCTCTCTTTGCACAAGCATCACGTCACATTGTAATGAGATACGTTTACGTTTAAAGATATTTTCCGTGATACTTTCATCTTCTATGAAAAATGCAGAGGCTTTGGGCGTTGTTTGCATATTTGTAGCATGGGTTGCGATGTCAGATATAAAGACATAAATCACTTCACCATCATAATAAAAAGGTGCATAAGAGCTAAAAGGGTAGTCATTACTTCCTTGTGTGCCAAGTACGGTACTTTTAAAAGGTTCGAGTAGTTCACTTAACACTTTCATTCGTAACTCCTGTTTTTCATGGCAGAGCGTGCTTCTCTGTCAAGTGTCTTGGCTTTCATGTCTGCACGTTTATCATGGGTTTGTTTACCCTTGGCTATGGCGATGCTCACTTTTGCAAAGTTACGTTCATTAAAGTATATCATCAAAGGTACGATGGTATAGCCATCTTTATGTACTTTGACATAGAGTTTTTCTAACTGTTTTTTATGTAGAAGAAGTTTTCTCGGTGTTCTCGTGTCAGGTACATAATGTTTGTTGGTAGTCTCTAAGTGGGCGATGTGTGCATTCATGATGTGTAACTCACCTTGAATAAAACGGCAAAAAGCATCAGCAAGGTTGGCACGCTTGGCTCGAAGTGCTTTGACCTCTGCACCAGCAAGTACGATGCCTGCCTCAAACTTCTCAAGTATCTCATAATCATGTCTGGCTTTTTTGTTTTGTGCAACGATGTTGATGGACACATCAATCCTTTTTTTATGATATTATAGCATTTTAGAAAATATAAAGAGTAGAGATGATTAATCGACCATTAAATACTAAAAAAGCCTTAATAAGACATCTTAAATATGCATCTTATAAAGATGATCAAGATGGTGCTGTATGGGATATGGTATGGGATAAATTCATCAGTCGTTCTCCTACTGATAATGAAATTATGAATTTACTAGAATCAACGGTACATGAGCATAAAAAAATTAATAAAAGTCGTTTAATTTATTCAATTGCATGCATGGAAACTAATGTAGATACTTTTTCATTTTTTTTAGAAATACTTCAAAATGATAAGATTAATAATGATTTGAGATTAGATTTTGAAGAAGCAGTGATGATTCTACACTTAACTAAAAATATGAGTACTAGATTGATTGAAATTTTAGAAAATGAAAAACTTTCTTTAATTGTTAAGCAGAGCATTGCAAATATTTTTACAGACCTAGAAACGTATGAGCCAATTGATATTTCAAGGTTAAAAGTATTAGCAGAAAATAAAGATTTAAATTTTAAATTGACTTATACTCTTAAAAATGCATTGAAATATATTAAAGTTGAGGGAATTAAAGAATGGAACCCCTAGAAATCCTCTACCAAGATGGGCACCTAGTAGCTATCAACAAACCCTCAGGACTACTTGTACACAAATCACCCATAGACAAACATGAGACACGTTTTGCTCTGCAAGAACTGCGTGACCAGATAGGGCAGTATGTGTATCCTGTACATCGTTTGGATAAGCCTACTTCAGGAGTATTACTCTTTGGGCTTAGTAAAGAGATAGCACAAGAACTCTCTGAAGCTTTTAGAAACAATGAGGTAAAAAAAGAGTATATCGCTGTGGTGCGTGGATATGTTGAGGAACATGGGTTGATAGAGCATCCACTTAAACAGATGTTAGATACCAAAGCTGAAAAAGAGCGTGGCATCACCAAAGAGGAACAAGAAGCAAAAACAGCGTATGAGAGGTTGGCGATGGTGGAGTTGCCTTACGCTGTGAGTCGTTACCCCATGGCACGTTACTCTTTAGTAAAGCTTTTGCCCAGTACTGGACGTAAACATCAACTTAGACGGCATATGAAGCATATACACCATCATATGATAGGTGATACCAAACATGGGCGAGGGGAGCATAACAAGCTTTTTCGTGAGAAGTTTGAATGTCATAGGTTACTGCTTCATGCAAGAAAGGTAGCTTTCATACACCCTATACTTAAAAAAGAGCTTGTGATTTCTGCGGGTTTAGATGAAACTTTTCAAAATCTATTTAAAAACTTTGGGTGGGATAGGGTAGAATATTAGTATGCAGACTTA
>JAMONG010000153.1 GCA_027066595.1 Sulfurovum sp. | reverse complement strand
TTAAAACCAACACTAAGAGATGGGGTAAACAACTATGACTTAAATGTTCAAGAGGCACAACATACATTTTTTGAAGGTATCAAAACAGATACGTATGCGATTAACAGTACCTCTACATCTAACACCTATTTGGGTCCAACACTCCTCATGCAAGATGGTGATAAAATCTCTGTCAATTACAAAAATAGACTCCCTGAAGTAGTCACCATGCATGGGCATGGCATGCATGTACCTCCATCACAAGATGGTTCAGCACATCAACCTATTAACCCAAGTCAAACATGGTCTGCACGTTACACCGTCAAACAAAAGGCTTGTACCAACTGGTATCACCCACATACTATGGACAAAACTGCTGAACATGTCTATAAAGGTTTAGCTGGACTTATCATCATAGAAGACCAAGAGAGTAAAGCACTCAATTTACCAAAACGTTACGGTATAGATGACATTCCATTGGTATTACAAGACAGAAACTTCTCTGGAGGACAAATAGATTATGACCCAGGGATGATGGACATTATGCATGGGTATGTAGGCGATACTTTCATAGCCAATGGTGCGATAGAACCTACACTTGATGTAGAGGCTAAAGAGATACGTTTTCGTATTTTAAATGGTTCAAACTCTTCTGTGTATACTTTAGGGTTTTCTGATAAACGACTCTTTAAACAAATAGCCACAGACAACTCTTTTTTAGAAAAACCTGTAGAGTTACGGACACTTACGCTTTCGCCTGCTGAACGTGCAGAAATTATCATAGATGTTTCAAATGATTTGGGTAAAACATTTGAGTTAAGAGACTTTAAACATAACAAAACGTTTCTAAGCATCAGTGTCTCCCAAAAAGCTAAGCTAAAAACTGTACTTCCAAACAAGCTCACTACACTAGAAAGATTTAGCCCAAAAGATGCCGTACGTAGACGTAAGTTTACACTCTCTGGTATGATGAGAAACCTCAACATTAATGGTCGTTCTATGGATATAAACTACATCAATGAACGTGTATCACTTAATGAGATAGAAATTTGGGAAGTCAAAAATGATATGATGATAGACCATAATTTCCATATACATGCTACGCATTTTATGTTGCTAGAACGTAATGGCAAAACATCATTGGTACAAGAGAATGAAAAAGGCTATAAAGATGTTGTCTATCTCCCCGCTTATGAAAGTCTAACATTTATAGTCAAAATGATAGACTACGCTGACAACAAAGTACCATACATGTACCACTGTCACTACCTTGAACATGAAGATGCAGGTATGATGGGACAATTTTTGGTCACATAGACATCATAAAAATATACAAATATTAACTATAGTAAGTTATAATCATTCTACTTTAAAAATAAGGCGAATCCATGTTAAAAACAACATCAAAAACACTACTGTTCATAGCAACACTTGCTCTCCCACTCACACTTCAAGCACAATGTGGAGGAGCAACCAAAGAGCTAAGTGCTACAAAAGTTGCACCAAAAACCACTATACCCGCACATCAAGCAAATGCAGAAGCCCTCACCCTACTCGCAACCATGAATATGAAAGAGAGTTATGAAGGCATGATAAAACGTATCACACAAATGCAAATACAATCAAACCCTCAAATTAAAGCTATAGAGCCAACAATTGAAGCATTTTTTACAAAATACATGGGTTGGGATGCCCAACGTGGAGACATCGCTGCACTTTATGCTAAAAACTACACAATAGAAGAACTAAAAGAACTTAATAAATTTTACCAAACACCCCTAGGGCAAAAAACTGTTCAAATCATGCCTCAACTAGCTGCTGCTTCTGCTCAAATAGCACAAAGTAGGATGATGAAACATATGCCAGAGATGAAAGCCATGATTGAAACCGAGCTTAAAAAAATCCAAAAATAAAGACAACATACGTATCTATTCATTACTACACATATCTTTTTACGTACGATTAAAACTAAATGACTTCAGTTTTAATTTAGATTATGTATGTTAAAATTTCAGTATAGTACTATCACTAGAATAAAGCTAAACCTATCGTGAGGTAGGGACAGAAAGCCATGGGTCTTTACTGGTTAGAGGTAAAGATCGCCAGGTTACCGACGATGAATCTATTTTTAAGTTTTTAAATTTTTAAAT
>JAMONG010000152.1 GCA_027066595.1 Sulfurovum sp. | reverse complement strand
AGCAAAAAAATCTCTGGCTTTGTCCATCTTTTTAGCAGAGAGGTGTCCTTTCCGTTCAAGATAACCCTCACCTTTAAGCCCTAGCCAATAGTTCACCATAGCACCCAGTGTATTACCCAGTGTTGCCACTATCCATAAAAGCCACATAGAGTGCTTTTGAGAGATGTCATACACTAACAGTGCTTCAGAACCTAAAGGAAGTAAGGTAGCAGCTAAAAAAGAGACTATAAAAAGGGTAAGATAGACCATTAAAGCGTTTTAAACACCACTTCACCCTCTTCTACCACTGCTACCCTATTTTGGCATGCCAGTGAGGGGAGAGAGATGTATTTACCTATCTGCTTAGCCTGATGGAAGTGCCCTTCTATAACCAAGTCAACCTCCGTGTAGTATTTCAAGATAGCTTCTACACGTTTTTCAAACCCATGAAAAGTATGACAAATCTCTTTCCGAGAGAGTTTTTTCATCCTGTCATCAATGATAACCTTCTCAAAAGGTTTCAGTAGATGTAGTGTGGTTTGGTTTCTAAGCAGTTTACAGTAGAGGTCATAGCCAAACCCTGTAGCATATTTGTCACCATGAGAAAGAGCTACTTTTTTATCTGAAAGACTAAAGTGTACAGGTTGTTCTTCTCTTGTATAGATGTTTATTTTAGGAAAAATATCTTTTAAACAAAAGTCGTGATTACCCTCAAAGTAGTGTATCTCTAAAGTAGTTGAAAGTGTTTGTAAAAGGGTGATGGCTTCTGATGAAAAACTTTGTATGTAATCGTTATACCCAAAGAGTAAATCAAAATTATCCCCCATTAAAAAAAGTTGCGATGTCTTTATCTCTCCACTTTCTAATTTTTTAAGTAGTTTTAAAAAAGCATCACCATGATGTGGATAATGAGAGTCTGCTATGAAGATGGCGTTTTCTTGTATCTTTTTCATGCTCTTCCTCTTTTAATCACACGGATGTGTGCCTTTGTCGTCCCGAACACCCTTGAAAGCAGAGCGATTTGAGAGGGACGACGCTTTTTTGCTTCGTTTTTTCTAAAAAAATGAAGAGAGAAACAACGCCTCAATTCAAATAAAAGGAAATTAAAAACAAAGAATATCTAACATGGATTAGATGTAATTCCTTACGGCATATAAGGAATTACAGGTAATCCCATACCCTCATCATACCCACACATCAAATTTGCTGCTGCCAATGCTTGAGAAGATGCCCCACGAAGCAGGTTATCTATGGCAGAACTAACAAACAGTGCATTACCATTTTTGGTTGCAAAAATGTCACAAAAGTGTGTTCCTGCTGTACTCTTGATGTCCACAGGTGTTTCTCGTATACGTATAAACGGGTCATTTTTATAGTGTTCTTTAAGTATCTCTAGTGGGTCTATATCTTCCTTTAAAACCCCATAGACTGATACCAGCTCACCACGTGTCGCAGGGATGAGATGCGGTACAAAGTTAACGTTCATCTTTACGCCATGTACCTTTTCTATCTTCTCTGCAATCTCTGGTCCATGACGATGTTTCAGTGGATTATAGGCAAAGATATTTTCATTCATATTGACAAAACTTGTCATCTCAGTTAGTTTCTTTCCTGCACCACTTATGCCAGACTTAGCATCTACAAAGAGTGGACTACTTTCTTCAAGGTAAGGAATAAATGGCAAGATACCTAAAAGCGTAGCGGTTGGGTAGCACCCAGGTCCTGCTGCGAGGTTTGTCTTTTTGAGTGCTTCACGGTAGTACTCTATTAAGGCATACACTGCATTATCTAAATTGGCTATATCTTCATGCGGGCAGTAGTTCTCTTCGTATGTCTCTAACTCCAAACGATAATCAGCCGAGAGGTCTACTACCTTCACACCTTTTGCTAAAAGCCCTTTAGCAAAGCCCATAGAAGTCTTATGTGGTAGTGCTAAAAAGACAAGCTCACAGCGTTCGACCACAGCATCTACCTCAGCCTTTTCAACAGGTAGACTTACTACATCTACAAGTGAGGGGTGTAGCTCTTCTACTGTCATACCACCTTGTGTGGTAGCCAAATATGTAAGCTCAAACCCACTATGTGAGACCAACATTTTTATCAGTTCTAAGCCAGTGTAACCACTCGCACCTACGATTCCAACCTTTATCATC
>JAMONG010000151.1 GCA_027066595.1 Sulfurovum sp. | reverse complement strand
GGTGTTGTGCCCTCACAACACCCTGCAAATAAAGTAGATACTTTAGCGATAAAAGCAAAAATGAGCCCATAACTCAACATGATAATAATCAACTCTATAGGCACTGCCCAAAGCATCTCATAGTGGATGAGACTAAGTACAATCCACCAAAACCAAAAAAGTCCTGTAAATGCACCAGAAATGAACCATGTTTTTGTGTTTGACTCTAGGAGTAAATAGAGTGATAAGAGTCCTAAAAATGTGTTGAGCAAAGGGTATGAAAAGCCCCAGTGGTTGAGGTAGATGAAGGCTGAACTTAAAAGTGCAATACCCAAGCCTCTTGTTAGTTCCAAAGTGCTAAAATAATGTCTAATTTTATTCAAAAGGATTCCTCATGGAACAATCAGGTAGCGGTATAGCCCAATTTTTGCCACTTATTATATTATTTGCAATTTTTTATTTTTTAATCATTCGACCACAGCAAAAAGCAACAAAAGCTCATAAAGAGATGTTAGATGCTCTTGTAAAAGGTGATAAAATCATCACCACAGGTGGACTCATTGCTATTATAGTCAAAACTGAAGAAGATTTTATTAAAATTAAATTAAATGATGACACGATTGTAAAACTAGACCGTGCTTATGTTTCTAAAAAGGTTGAGTCTGGTGAAGACGCTTAATTTTAGAGTAATCCTGTTTGCTTTTGCACTTATCTTTGGTGTGGTTTTTTCTATACCATCGCTTACGCAGAGCGAACAAGGAAAGAAAATAACACTTGGGCTTGACCTCCAAGGGGGGCTTCATATGCTCCTTGGTATCAAGAGTGAGATTGCTATCGAGTCACGCATTAAGTCTATGGCAGCTTCTGTGAAGTACATCTTTGATGATGAAGAGATTATCTTTGATGAACTTCGTATGGTTGATGGCGAAAAGATCACCTTTGAACTACTCGATGGTGATGACGTAACAAAAGCAACTGAACTTCTCAAAAAAGGGCTTGAAGGTACGGCACTTAGTCAAAATGGTCTGAAGTTTTCACTTGAAATGACAGAAGCAGAGACAGAGCGTACAAAACAAAATGCCATTCAACAAGCAGTTGATACCATAAGAAACAGACTCAACGAGTTTGGTCTTGCAGAACCAACGGTAGCAAAACAAGGTGAAGATAAAATCCTTGTAGAAGTACCTGGTATCAAAACGCAAGAAGATGAACAACGTATACGTGAACTCATCGCTCGTGCGGCACACTTACAACTTATGGCTGTTGATGAAGACAGAAATGCACGTGTAGGCTCTATGAGTGCAGCAGAGGCTAAAAGTTATGGTGATGTGATACTTCAAGATGTAAACTCTCCAGAGAAGTACCTGCTGCGTGCCATTCCTGTTCTTGATGGTTCTATGCTTACAGATGCTAAAGTAGGGTTCGATGAAAACAACCAACCCGTCATTAACTTTACACTTAACGGACAAGGTGCCAAAATATTTGGTGACTTTACAGGTAAATATGTGGGTAAACGTATGGCAGTAGTACTTGATAATAAAGTCTACTCTGCACCAAATATTAATGAGCGTATCGGTGGTGGGCGTGTGCAGATTTCTGGTAGATTCCAGCTTTCTGAAGCACATGATCTTGCTATTGCACTTCGTTCAGGGGCTTTATTAGCACCCGTGTATGTCATGGAAAAACGTTCAGTTGGTCCTAGCCTTGGGGCAGACAGTATTCGTTCAAGCTCTATTGCTCTTATGTTAGGGTTTATTTTAGTGGTTATCTTTATGGTTATCTACTACGGTATGGCAGGTGTGGTTGCCAATGTGGCACTGATAGGAAACCTTTTCCTTATCTTAGCCATTATGTCACTCTTTGGAGCAACACTCACACTTCCAGGTATGGCAGGTATCGTACTTACGGTGGGTATGGCAGTTGATGCAAATGTTATCATCAATGAGCGTATCCGTGAACTACTTCATGCAGGCAAGTCTATAGGCAAGTCCATAGAAGATGGATACTCAAATGCCTTTACCGCTATTTGGGATGCCAACGTTACTACGCTTATCGCAGCGACAGTGCTTTATGCGTATGGAACAGGTGCCATCAAAGGGTTTGCCTTAACGATGAGCATCGGTATCTTGGCTTCTATGCTTACGGCTATCGTAGGGACACATGGTATTTACCAGTGGATACTTCCTAAGATAGATAAAAACAAACTAGGGTTCTGGTTTGGTATTAGAAAAGAGGGGAAATAGTATGGAAATTTTTAAATATAAAAAACCTCTTTCGCTGATGAGTAAGAGTAAACGTTTTGGTTTACTCTCAGTAGCAGTGCTTGTATTTGCTTTAGGGCTTATTTTCACAAAAGGGTTTAACTACGGTATAGACTTTGCTGGTGGAACACTCATACAAGTACAGTATGAAGGTAAAGCACCTATAGACAAAGTAAGAGACGCTATAGATACAGACAAGTCATATGAAGGGGCTACGGTTACTTTCTTTGGTGGAGAAGATGAGATAGTCATAAAGACTAAGATGTCATCTAAAAACCTAGGTGAAGATGTAGGTGATAGAGTACGTGCATTACTTAAAGAGACAGGTAAATTTGAAGTACGTAGAGTAGATATGGTAGGGGCTAAAGTAGGTTCTGAACTACGTGAGCAAGGTATCATGTCTATGTTACTTGCTATTCTTGGTATTCTTATTTATGTTTCATTTAGATTTGAGTGGCGTTTTGCGGTAGCTTCTGTACTGGCACTTGTGCATGATGTGACTATTGCTATGGGGATGATAGTTCTGTTTAATATCGAAGTAAATCTCGACATATTAGCAGCACTACTTACCATACTTGGGTACTCACTGAACGATACGATTATCGTATTTGACCGTATTCGTGAGGGGATTAGAACGATTAAAGACCCAGACTTGGGTGGGATTATCGATGAGTCTGTTTCACGTACACTTTCACGTACGACATTGACATCACTCACAACATTCTTTGTTGTCTTAACACTCTTTATGTTTGGTGGTGAGATTATTCATGGTTTCTCATTTACACTTCTTGTAGGTGTGATTGTTGGTACATATTCATCTATCTTTGTGGCATCTCCTATCTTGATGTGGCTTGGGTTCTCAGTTGGAGGCTTCAGAGAAAAAGAAGCTGCAAAACTCAAACGCGAGAAAGAGAAAGAGAAAATGCGTGCTATGTATGAAAATGGTACAATATAGTTTTAACTAAGGAGTTTGAATGAATTGGGGCAAAGTTTTTTATATGTTTTTTACGTTGATGTCACTTACGACATCGGCAGCGTTTTTATATGAACATTCAGTGGTAGCACTGTTTATCGCAGGTTCGGTCAATGTTATTTCTACTTTGATGAAGATAGGGGTACGTAACTTACTTTCTGCAGAACTGCTTGCAGGTTCACTTGTGGCAGACTTGCACTTAATCCCTGCATTTTTTGCTTTACAGTTTTCTGGCAACGAACCGCTTGCAGTGGGTCTTGTCATTGGGGCAGTGGTGGCTAACCTCTATACGATTGTCATCTCTATGATAGAGAGTACTAAAGAAAAAGCAGATTTTTAAGCACTAATACACGTTCGATACACAGACAAAATGGTACTTTACGATTATTATTTTTTTAGGGGTAACTAATGGTAAATGTACCAACACTTCATGGGACGACCCCAGAAGAAAAACGAAAAGAGATTAGAGCATATTTTCAAATGTGTTACAAACGCTATGAGTCTTTTTTTAATCTTGTTTCAAACGAAGCTGCTTATTATCAAAAAGCAGATGCACTTAGACATCCTATTATCTTCTACTACGGGCATACTGCCACCTTTTTTATCAATAAATTTAAACTGGCTAAAATCATCGACAAACGTGTTGACCCTCTTTTAGAGTCTATCTTCGCTGTGGGTGTCGATGAGATGTCATGGGATGACTTAAATGAGAAACATTATAACTGGCCTACCTTGGCTGAAACACAGGCGTATCGTGACCGTGTGTATGCCATAGTCAATGAGGTGATAGATACCTTACCCTTGGAACTCCCCATTACAGAAGCATCTCCTTGGTGGGTGATCATGATGGGCATAGAACATGAAAACATTCACCTTGAAACCTCTTCGGTGCTCATACGACAACTCCCTTTTGAGTATATACGAGAAGATAGTGCTTGGGAAGAGTGTACTACGTATGGTGATGCACCTTCAAATACATTTGTAGAGGTACCTGAGGGCTTAGTGCAACTTGGCAAAAACAAAGATGCACAACTCTTTGGCTGGGACAATGAGTATGGCACACATACCTCACACATTCCTTCTTTTAAAGCAGCCAAATATCTTACCTCAAATGCAGAGTTTTTAACCTTTGTAGAAGAGGGTGGATATGTGAATGATGACTACTGGTGCAGTGAGGGAAAAGCTTGGCGAGACTATAGTCAAGTTGTGTACCCCTTGTTTTGGATACATAGAGATGGAGAATACTTACTTCGCACTGTAAGCCGTGAGATAGTTTTACCTCTTTCTTGGCCTGTGGAAGTCAACCATCTTGAAGCAGCCGCATTTTGTAAGTGGAAAAGTGAAAAGTTAGGTGTAAACATTACCCTGCCTACAGAAGATGAGTATGTTCGCTTAAGAGATGAAAGTGGTGTTGCTTCGTATTTAGAGTGGACAAGTCAGGGTAAAAATGTTGCAAATATCAACTTAGAAATTTTTGCTTCACCTATGCCTGTAGATAGCTATAAACATGGTGAGTTTTATGATATCATTGGTAATGTTTGGCAGTGGTCACGTACACCGATGTATCCTTTTGATGGTTTTAAAGTACATCCGATGTATGATGATTTTACTGTACCTACTTTTGATGGAAAACATAACCTTATTAATGGTGGTTCATGGGTAAGTTGTGGTAACCTTGCAACACAAAAAAGCCGTTATGGGTTTAGAAGACATTTTTACCAACATGCAGGGTTTCGATATGTACAGAGTAACTATGAGGAGAAAGTAGTGACAGATTATTATACTAGTGATGACATTATTTCTCAGTATTGTCACTTTGGTTGGGGAGAAAATAGGCTAGGGGTTGAGAACTACCCTGCTAAATGTGCAAGTATTGCATTAGAAGTGATGAAAGACAAGCCTAGAAACAAAGCATTTGATATAGGCTGTGCCATAGGGCGAAGTAGCTTTGAACTTGCACGTGGCTTTGATGAAGTGATAGGGGTAGACTTTTCTGCTAGGTTTATACAAGAAACAGAAGTGTTGAAACAAAATGGTGTGCTACGTTACACTGTACCTACAGAGGGAGAATTGGAGAGCTTCCATGAAGTAAACCTTAAAAACTATAACCTTGAAGATGAACGTGAGAAGGTCGCATTTTGGCAAGCAGATGCTTGTAATCTTAAACCTATTTTTAAAGACTTTGATTTGATATTTGCAGGAAACCTCATAGATAGACTGTATGATCCTAAAAAGTTTTTAGACACACTAGCGGGTAGAATTAATGATGGGGGAATGCTTATACTTACATCACCTTACACATGGCAAGAAGAATCAACACCTAAAGAGAAATGGATAGGTGGCTACAAACGTGATGGTGAAAATGTCACCACATTGCAAGGGCTAGAAGAGATACTAGGTAATGACTTTAAGTTGCTAGATACTAAAGATGTGCCTTTTGTCATTCAAGAGACAGCACGTAAGCATCAGCATACGGTTGCTCAGATGAGTATTTGGGAAAAAAGGTAGTTATGAAAAAAGTAGAGATGTTCAAAGCCATAAACCGTCAAGGTACCTATACGACTAAATATGATGATGCCAAAAAGAAGTTTGGCACGGATGATTTACTTCCTTTATGGGTTGCCGATATGGATTTGGCTTCACCACTGTGTATACAAGAGACGTTAGCCAAACGTGCTGCTCATCCTCTGTATGGTTATACAGTTTACCCTCCAGCATATTATGATGCGATACAAAACTGGATGAAGAAACGCTTTGATTGGAGTATAGAAAAAGAGTGGATAGTGCCTTGTTATGGGGTAGTGCCTTCGCTTAATTTTGCTATAAATGCGTATAGTAATGAGAGTGATAGCATCATCGTACAAACACCTATTTATCCTCCTTTTGTATCTTCTGTGAAACACAAAAAACGAAAAGTACTTGACAATACACTAGTTTATGAAAATGGCAAATACCACATAGATTTTGAAGACTTTGAAAGCAAAGCCAAAGAAGCAAAACTTTTTTTACTCTGTTCTCCACATAATCCAACGGCACGTGCTTGGGATGAGGATGAGTTAGAAAAACTTATAGAAATATGTTTAACCCATGATGTGCTTATCATCGCAGATGAAATACATGCAGACATCGTGTATGAGAAAGTACATCACAGCATCGGTAGTTTTGAGAGTATGATGCACCATTGTGTCATACTTAATGCACCTTCTAAAACATTTAACATTGCAGGGCTTAACACCTCTTATGCGATTATCCCCAACACACATTTACGACATCAATATATTGTGGAGCAAGATAAGTCTGGCATTACCAATGGGAATCCTTTTGGTATAGAAGCGTTAATCTCTGCTTATGAAAATGGAGATGTATGGTTGGACAGTTTAAAAGAGCATTTAAAAGGCAATATAGAATATGTTAATGCTTTTTTAAAGGAACATAATGTAGCTATCAAAGCGATACCAACAGAAGCTACTTTTTTAGTTTGGTTGGATTGTTCTGGATTAGGATTAACACATGAAGAGCTAAAAGTATTTTTTTATAAAAAAGCAAAACTAGGGCTCAACGATGGGTTGAGTTTTGGCAAAGCAGGTGAAGGCTTTATGCGTCTTAATGTTGGTACGGGTAGAGATGTGCTCGAAGTAGCCATGCAGAGACTTATTAAAGCGGTGAAAGGTTAAGATGCGAAGCATACTCCTCTTTTTTGTTTTATCTGTAGGGCTCTTTGCCTTACCTCAGGCGATAAATGAACAGATACGTAAGTCAGGTATCTCTAAAAAAGACATCAGTATCTACATTAAAGAAGCAGGGGCCAGAGGTAAAGTTGTTGCTTCTTTAAATGCAGAAAAAACGAGAAGTCCAGCTTCTGTGATTAAGGTACTTACCACGTATGCTGCCGTACTTAAACTTGGATTTAACTATCGTTGGCAAACAAAGTTTTATACGACAGGACGATTGAAAAATGGCGTACTTCATGGAGACTTACTCATAAAAGGTTTTGGTGACCCTACACTAAATTCGAAAGATTTAACAAAAATAGTCTCTTACATTCGTGCAGAAGGCATACGTAAAGTGCAAGGTAACATTGTCATAGACAGAAGTTACTTTAAAGTGGGCAATAGAGACAGTTCAGGTTTTGATGAAAACCCATACAGTGCGTATAATGCTATGCCCGATGCCATGATGTTTAACGAACGTATAAGTACAGTGTGTGTTACACCTAACAAAAAGTCTGTAACAAAAAAACATGCAGATCATAGTTATACAGTAGTCAATAACTTACAATACGTCAATAAATCATGTCGAGGTAAATACTCATGGCCAAGAGTCAAGATAGATAAAAGCACCAGTACTCCTAAAGTAATATTTCATGGGAAGATTTCTAAACGTTGTGGAAAACGTAATATCTGTAAAGTATTGACCAAACCTTATAAGTCATTTTACTATGCACTTAAAGAAAAAATGAAAGAAGAGGGTATGAGTGTAAGTGGGCATATGAAGTTGCAGAAAATCCCTCAAAATGCTACAGAACTTTTTACCTACTATTCTGACTCGTTAGAAAAAATCATTTCGAAAACTGCTAAAAAAAGTAATAACTTGTATGCTAGACAGCTACTTTTGCTTCTAGGGGCTAAGACCTATGGTGCACCTGCAACGTTACAAAAAGGAAGAGATGCCATAGTGAAGATACTCTCGTCTAAAGGGGCACTGGGTACGGGAGTACTAAGACTTGACAATGGTTCAGGGCTTTCACGTGTAGCAAAGATGAATGCCAAACTTTTAGCAACCATGTATGACCATGCCTATGACAAATACGGACAACGTTGGATGAATACACTCTCCATAGCAGGGGTAGATGGTACGATAAAAAGACGTTTTAGAGGGACAGTGGTTCGTAATAGAGCGTGGATGAAAACAGGGACACTCAGACGGGTAAAAAACATAGGTGGATATGTTAAAAACAGAGCGGGTAAACGTTACACCGTAGTGATATTGGTAAACAGTACTAAAGCCAAGTACCGTGGAGCAAAATTACAAAATGAAATCATAAAATGGTTAGTCAATGGTGCAGCTAAACCTTCTGTTAGATCTAAAAGTAAGATGATTGTTGTACCTAAAGCAAAAAAAACCAAACATACAGCAGTTAAAAAAACTACGAAGAGTGTTAAAAAAAGGTCAGTTAAAAAAGCTACAAGTAAACAATACTATTATGTACAAATTGGTTCATTTAAGCTCAAACCATCAAAAAAATACTTGAGTAAGATAAGCAGATTAGGCTTACCCTACAAAGTTGAAAAAACAAATATTTATAAAGTACTCATTGGACCATATAAAAAAGAATCAACAGCACGAAAAGTTTTACTAAAAGTAAAACAGAAACTCAATAAAAGTGCGTTTATCAGTAAACAATAATTCTTTACCCCAACTACGTTATAATGCGTAAAAAATTAGGGCAGCTATGAACTTCGAAACATACCCTTTTGAGAAACTCAATACCTTACTGCAAGACATTACGCCAAGTAGTGACTTTGCAGCACTCTCTTTAACCATTGGTGAGCCACAGTTTGCTACGCCACAGTTTATTTTAGATGCTTTAAATGACAATGCAACCTTGCTAAACAAGTACCCGAAAACTTCAGGTGAAGCAGTATTACGTGAGGCGATGCTTTCTTACAATAAACAACGTTTTAATCTCACCTTAGATAACAGTCAAATCATCCCCACTTTTGGTACACGTGAAGTACTTTTTAACTTTCCACAGTTTTTACTGCATGATGTAAAAGACCCCGTGATGGTGTTTCCTAATCCTTTTTATCAGATATATGAAGGTGCAGCTAAAGCGTGTAGGGCTGAAGTGATTTATCTTAATCTCAATGCTTCAAATAACTTTCAACCTGAAGTAGATGAAGAAGCATTAAGTAGAGCAGATTTTGTGATACTTAACTCACCTAATAACCCAACATCGTCTGTACTGCTCATGGATGATTTGAAAAAGTGGGTAAATCTTGCACTTAAACATGACTTTGTACTGATGAATGATGAATGCTATGCAGATTTGTATCTAGATGAGCCTTTACCTTCTTTACTCAATGCAAGTATAGAAGTAGGGAATAGTGACTTTAAAAACATACTTGTCATCAATTCTGTGTCTAAACGTTCTTCTGCTCCTGGATTACGTTCAGGTTTCATAGCAGGTGATGCGAAGATACTTAAAGAGTACATGGTGTACCGTACCTATGTAGGCTGTGCTACACCACTGCCTTTACAGCATGCTTCAGCTGCTGCATGGGCTGACCAGAAACATGTAGCTGTATTTAGAGAGAAATATAAGAAGAACTTTGAAGTAGCCAAAGAAGTGCTGGGTGCAGATGCACCAAAAGCGACATTTTACATTTGGCTCAAAGTAGAAGATGAGATAGCATTTACTAAGAAACTTTACAAAGAGTATAATCTCAAAGTCATTCCTGGCTCATTTTTAGGACGCGAGGGTGAGGGACAAGGGTATGTAAGACTTGCACTTGTATATGAGGTAGACAAGACAAAAGAGTGTCTAAAAAGAGTAAAACAATGTTTGGAGAGTAAATAATGGAAACACCAGAAATACATGTTGAAGAACTAAAGAAAGATGAAGAGTTTTTAGCAAATATCAAACGTCTAGAAGTGGAATGTAAAGAAGAACAAAGCATCGCTAAGGGCTACCAGCTTTTAGATGCTCAGCTCATCATAGAAGCACCAGAAAATGAGATCAATGAGATATTTACTTTTATCGTAAACAACGCTTTTGATGCACTTGCAGAAAAACTTTCAACTGGGCAGACTTTTAGCATGAATCATGACGAAGAAAGAGCAGCGGCACGTGCCATTTATGAACATGCGATACAACGTTATAGTGAAAATGATAAAAAGGGTGCAAAAGAGATATTTCTCATTCTAAGTTATAGTATCGATAAGCCTTCTCTCAAAGACAGCATGTTACTCCACGCTGCAGTGGTGTTAGCAGGAAAAAGTTTTGATGAGTTTATAGAAACTTTGGTAGATGTAAGTGGTGTAGATGAGAATGACCCTTTGGCATTTTTTATACAGACATTT
>JAMONG010000150.1 GCA_027066595.1 Sulfurovum sp. | reverse complement strand
CAATAAATGATTTGAATATCATAATAATTATAATGGAGAAAATTGCAAATGCCAAGAGTGGATTATTGTTAAAAAAATTATTGTTATTGTTGTTATCTTGGTTGTTATTGTTTTGATTAGCCATTGATGTTTTCCTTTTTATAGACTAGGGTTACCCATTCGTCTTTTAATATTCTATCTTGTAGTGTCAGGTCTTTAAAAGACTCTTTTACTAAGTCTTCTTTTTTATCTAAGATACCTGAAAGTATGAGGTATCCATCTTCTTTTGTTGCCGATTTTAATTCTTTTGCGATAAATCGTAATACATCTGCGATGATATTGGCGATGACTACGTCATAGGTATCTTCTGTTTTATCTATGGAACCTTCCCATAGTGTATCGTATTGTTCATCATTGAGTGCAAAGTTCTCTTTACAGCTCTCTACCGAGATAGGATCTGTGTCACAAAGTGCTACGCGTGCACCTAACTTTTTACATGCAAGTCCTAAGATGCCTGAACCACAGCCTACATCTATGACCGAGTCGGTCTCTTTCACATACTTAGAGATGGTATCAAGACATGAAAATGTCGTAGCATGATGTCCTGAACCGAAGGCAAGGGCAGGGTCTATTTTGATATTTATAAATCCCTCTTTCCCTTCATACCAAGAAGGGAAAATATAAAACTTTCCTACTTCTATGGGGTCGATGGAGTCTTTATAGGTTTGTATCCAGTCTTGATTCTCTTTTTCTTCTAGTGTGTACGCCATATGTATGTCGCCACCTAATGTACCAGACAAGGATACAAGTGCATCTTTAACGAAAGTTAAATCAGATTCACTTCGTACAACGATTTTACCCTCACCCAGCTCTACACCACTGCCTGCGATATTGGCAACAAAATCAGCGATGAATTCTACAAAGTCATCGTTAAGGGTGATGGTGAGTTCATAGTATTTATTTTGCATTGGCAACCTTGAATGCTTCTTCTAAATCAAGCGTTCCCTCATAAAATGCTTTTCCTACGATAGTCCCATCTATGCCAGCATCTATAAGTCCGTTAATATCTGTCATGTCTTTTAGCCCACCAGATGCAATAGTTTCAAGTCCTGATGCTTCTTGAATTTCTTTAGTAAATTCTAAATTTACGCCAGTCATCATACCATCACGACCAACATCCGTACAGATGATGGCTTGCACACCACAAGCTGCGAACTCTTTAGCCAAATCAGTTGCTTTCATATCTGAAGTCTCAGCCCAACCTTCAACAGCTACCATACCATCAATGGCATCAATACCCACAACGATAGGGTACTTTGCAGCCATATCTTTCACAAACTGTGCATCTTTTACGGCGATAGAACCTAAGATGAGTCTATCTATCCCTAAATCCAAGTACATTTTGATAGTCTCTTCATCACGGATACCACCACCAAGTTCTAGCTTGAGGTTACAGTTTTCACGGATTTTTTTAATCTGTTCTAAGTTCTCTGGCTTTCCTGCAAACGCACCATTAAGGTCTACGAGGTGTACCCACTCACTTCCAAGCTCTTCAAACTTTTTAGCCACTTGCCAAGGTTCATTAGAGTATATTTTAGCTGAGTCCATAAGCCCTTTACTAAGTCTTACGGCTTTTCCATCTTTAAGGTCGATTGCTGGTAGTATTGTCATTGTTTTGTATTCCTATAGTTTTGCAAAGTTTTTTATAATTTGAAGTCCATTTTCATGGCTTTTTTCTGGGTGAGGTTGAATGCCATAGATGTTTCCATTTTGTACAGCAGAGACAAACTCATAGCCGTAGTGAGTTTTTCCTATGGCATAAGCATCATCACATACAGCGTGGTATGAGTGTACAAAATAGAGATAAAAATCTTTTTTTAATTCTGAAAAAAGTACAGTCTCTTTTTGTACAAAGAGTTCGTTCCATCCCATGTGTGGCACTTTTTGTGGGTGGTCAAACTTACTTTCGTCAAATGCCACAACTTTACCAGGGATGAGTCCTAAGCCCTTGGTAGAGCCAAACTCTTCAGAACTTTCAAAAAGTAGCTGCATACCAAGGCAGATGCCTAGTAAAGGCTTGCCTGTCTTTGCATAAGCGATGACTGCTTCATCCATGCCATTGCTTTTTAAGTGTTCCATTGCATCACCAAATGCACCTACACCTGGGAGGATAAGTTTGTCATATTGGCTAAGTTTGTTTGGGTTGCTTTCAAGTCTGGCATCTACACCTACTTTGGCAAAAGCATTGATGACAGAGGCAAGATTCCCCATATTGTAATCGACGATTCCAATCACGTATCTGTTCCTTATAAGGGTTTATTATTAATGTGATTATAGCTAATTAAAGTAAAAACAGCTATTTGATTTAGTCTATTGTGGTAAAATATGCCAAACAATACTTCTGGAGTGTGTATGAAGATAGCCATTGTGAAGCTCTCTGCTATGGGTGATATCATCCATGCTATGGTAGCACTTCAGTATATAAAACAAGCCAACCCTACTTTGCAGATAGACTGGATAGTAGAAGAGGGCTTTGTTAAAGTCTTAGAGGGTAATCCTCACATAGATAACATACTCCCTGTCAATCTTAAAGCACTCAAAAAAGATAAAAAACAGCTCTTTAGTCAAATAGCGTTAGTCAAAAAGTATGCACAAAGTCAGTACGATATGGTCATCGATGCACAAGGGCTTCTAAAGTCAGCTGCTGTGGCAAAACTCTTGGGTAAAAACAGAGCAGGTTTTTCAAAGTCATCTATCCGTGAGGGTCTGGCTTCTTATGTGTATACGCATAAAGTAGACATCGCGTATGATGCAAACACCATAGATAGAAATGCCAAGGTGATGTCTGAGCCGTTGGGCGTACATATCACGCCCCAAATGATAGTAGACAAAGAGGCATTTTTATTTTACGAAGAAGATGAGGTTTTAGAGTACATAAACCCTGAGAAGAAAAATATTATATTGATTATTGGTTCTACGTGGGAGAGTCGTAACTACCCCAAGGAGAAATTTGCCAAAATAGCAGATGCTTTGGGTGAAAATGTGTTGATAGCATGGGGGAGTGCCAAAGAGAAAGAAGATGCCCAGTGGATTGCCTCTGAAAGTAAGTTTGTGACTGTCCTTCCAAAGATAAACCTCAATGCCCTTAAGACCATCATAGGAGCGTCAGATTTACTCATAGGAAATGATACGGGACCTACACATATGGCATGGGGCTTAAATGTAGCTTCTATTACACTCTTTGGACCTACACCCATCAATCGCGTCTATGAGACACCCATCAACAAAGTTATTAGCTCCAGTTCGAGTGTAAATCATTACAAGTTAGATAAAAATGATTTTTCTATAAGAGAGATAGCTATAGATGAGATTGTGCAGATGGCAAAAGGTTTACTGAATGCTTGATTATCTTTATGTAGGACTCTATAAATTTGTAAGTGTTTTACTTAAACTAGTACCAGATAGAGTGATACGAAAGTTGATGTACGGGTTGGCATATTTGGCGTATCATTTAAGTGCTAAGCATCAAAAAAGAATCGAAGACAACTTAATATTAGCCTATGGTGACAGCCTAAATCAAGCAGAAAGAAAAGAGATAGGTATTGAGGCATTTATGAATCTGTTAGATACCGTTTTTGGTATCGTACGGCGTGATGGAATCTCTAAAGAAAAAGTGATTGAAAATATTACATTTGAGGGTTCTGAAATTATAGAAAACTACCAAAAAGAGGGTAAAAACTTTATACTTATTACAGGGCATTATGGTAATTGGGAGTTGCTTTCACAAGCGATTGCTATTAGGTTTGATTTGACACTTGTGGGCGTAGGGCGTAAAATAGACAGTGACATGATGGATGAGGTGTTAAAGAGAAACAGAGAACAATTTAATGTAGAGATGGTTTATAAAAAAGGGGCATTAAAAGAGTCTATGCAGGCGATAAAGCAAGGTAAAACCTTAGGGATACTTACCGACCAAGCCATACGTAAAAACCAGTCTATAGATGTGACATTCTTTGGAGAAAAAGCGACGCATACGCCTCTAGCATCGATACTCTCTCGAAAATTTAATTTAGATTTGATTCCTGCGTACATTTCTACTGAAGATTATCAAAAATACAGAGTGAAGATATATGAACCTATCAAGAGTCAAAAAACAGATAATCAAGAGGAAGACTTAGCTATACTTACACAATTACAATCAGACATGATGGAACAGGTCATTAAAGAAAATCCAAAGCAGTGGTTTTGGATGCATAGACGATGGAAAGGTTTTGAGAATTAGATATGAAAAAAGAGACAATCATTCACGATAGTATTATACTTTTTTCTTTTAGAAGAAGTCAAAAAAAATTCTTTGAGCAGTTAATTGTTGTATGTCGAAAGTCAAAAAAAATAGAGATCATCTCATCTAAAAGTAGTTGGAAAATCTCCTTAAAATCTTTTCAAAGTTTACGTAACATCGATCAAACAAAAGCATGCGAATTTGCTATCAATGAATTTTATGCTAAAAACAGTTTTTTTATGCCACGATTTTTACTTCAAGGATATTTTAAAGTATTTGCGATACTTAATATCTTACGGTACTACACGGTGCTCGATAAGGGGTATAGTAAAATGTTAATATGGAATGGAGGAAAGTTTCGTCAACTTCTTGCATTAGACATAGCCAAACATTTAGGTATAAAAGTTTACTTTTTTGAAAATGGTTTGTTACCAAATACCATTGTATTTGATCATAAGGGTATAAACTATAATAACAGTGTACCGCGTAAAAAAAGCTTTTATGAAAAGAATCAAATAAAAGCTCATTTACCTAGTGAACTAGTACCAAGAGTAGGGAAAAATAGAGATATATTTAAAGGAAAAAAAGAGCCTCTACCTGAAATATATATTTTTGTACCTTTTCAAGTTGATGCCGATACTCAAATCATATCTCAGTCTCCATGGATTAGAAATATGAGAGCACTATATGACATAATAGAGAATATAGCCAAAAATAGTAAGTACCATTTTGTACTTAAAGAACATCCTTCTAGTGGGGTTGAATATCCAGATTTACACCAAAGAGCTAGTCTATCTACTCATATTAGTTTTCAAAATACTTATCCTACGCAACAGCTTATTGAAAAGAGTACCGCTGTGGTTACAATCAATTCAACTGTGGGGATAGAATCGTTACTCTTTCATAAAAAAGTGATTGTTTTAGGAAATGCATTTTATGATATAGAAGGTATTACTTATGGCGTAAAGAGTGAAGAGCAATTACATATAAAGTTAGAAGAGATTGAGAGCCTCTCTTTAGACATTGTATTGGTTGATAATTTTTTACACTATTTATATACAGAGTATCTTATTGCTAAAAATGATGATATGTACCTACAGTTTTGTAAAAAGTTATATGTTGATAGAAGTGTGCATGAGGTAGTACAATAATGTTTACAATAAATTATAATAAATATATAAATTATATGATAATTCTTTATGCTTTTGCTTTACCTTTATCAAGAGCAGGGATTGTTCTGTTAAGTGTATTACTATTGGTACCTTGGGCAATCAAGGCAGTTGTAACAAAACGAATTTTAGAGATATTTAAACTACCCGTAGTAAAAGCACTGCTTCTTTTTCTTTTTTTTAATGTGCTTTCACTTTTATGGAGTGAACATCTTTTATCAGCTTGGGATTATGTGTTGAAGTATTGGTATTTCTTACCTTTGGTTGTGATTGCTACATCACTTGAAAAAAGATATGTCTCTGTGGCACTCTCTGCATTTGTTTTGGGAATGTTTATCAGTGAGATACTCTCTTATGGGGTCTTTTTTGAAGTTTGGCAATTCAATAAAGCTACCATTGAAAACCCTACACCGTTTATGCACCATATTGAGTATAGTGTATTTTTGGCTTTTACTGCACTTTTGGTATTGAACCATATTTTTAATGCTACGCAGTTACGAACAAAAATACTGTATAGTGTTTTTTTTATTACAGTCAGTGGAAATTTGTTTTTAACTGCAGGAAGAACAGGTCAATTTGCTTTTATAGTAGGTTTATTTGTTTTAGCTTTGGTAAGTTTCAAAAACAAAATCAAAGCACTGGGGATTTCAATTATTTTAACAGGTGTTATTTTATTTGTAGCTTTTAGTATAAGTAATACATTTAAAGAACGGCTTATCATAGGTAGTGAAAATTTAGTAAACTTGGTTGAAAAAAGAGATTTTTGTACTTCATGGGGTGGAAGAGTAGGTGCATGGATTCTCTCTAAAGAGATTATCTTAAAAAGTCCAATCTTAGGTGAAGGTACAACAGATGCTATGAATGAGTTTCATACACTTATAGATAAAAAGTATCCTCAAATGAGGTGTATGCATGATAGTTTTATGCATGTTCATAATCAATATCTTCAAATTTTTGTACAATTGGGTGTGATTGGATTATTGCTTTTTATTTTTATGTTTTATACCATATTTACGTTAGAAATCAAGAAGAAAGAATATAGGAATATAAAATATATTTATTTGGCTGTATTGCTCTTTTCTATGATTCCAGAGGTGTTACTTCATCGACAGTTTAATATGGCACTTTTTGCATTTGTTATTGGTCTACTCGTGGCACAAAATAGGATAGAAAATGAAATATGAAGTAAATGAAAAAAAGTATAGTACCTTAATTAAAAATATTCATACACACTTTTCTCAGGCTGAAGAGACACTATGGGACAAGCGTAATAAAATAAATATACTACACCATGAGGGTGAAATTTTAACTGTCAAATCATTTAAAATACCACATTTTATTAATAAAATAGCCTATACTTTTTTTCGTAACTCAAAAGCATATAGATCGTATCACAATAGTCTTCGTATTTTAGATTTTGTACCTAAACCTATTGGGTATGTTGAGTTTTTTAGGTTTGGATTTTTACATGATAGTTACTTTATTTGTCAAAAATATGAATATGACTTTACGATTAGAGAACCATTGCTAGATAAAGATTTTCCAAATAAAGCGTTACTTCTTAAACAGTTTGCTAAATTTACACATACTTTGCATATAAATGGTATTGCACATTTAGATTATTCACCAGGTAATATATTGGTAAAAGAGATAAGTGAGAATCAATATGAATTTAAAATTGTAGATGTAAATCGTATGAAATTTAAAATTTATACAAAAAAAGAGTCTCTTGAAAGCTTTTCAAAGCTATGGGCGGTAGATGAGGATTTGAAAAGCATTATAGAAGCATATGCTAAACTTATTGATATGAATAAAGAAGAGGCTCTTAGCATCGTTCTTCAAGCATCACAAAAACATAAAAATAAAAAGAACTTCAAAAAAAGACTTAAAGGGAGAAAAGTTGTCGATTAAAAATATTTCTGTAGTGATTATTGCTAAAAATGCCTCTTCGACTATTAAAGATACTTTAGATGCACTAATATCTTTTGGCGAGGTTATTGTTTATCTTAATCATTCTACAGATAATACTCAACGTATTGCAAATAAGTATGGTAATGTTAAAATTGTTGAGGGTGATTTTATAGGATTTGGACCTACAAAAAATGTAGCGGCTACATATGCTAAAAATGAGTGGATACTTTCATTAGATAGTGACGAGATATTAAATCAAGAGCTTATTGATGAGATGAAAGAGATAGATTTTAAAATGACTCAAAAACTTTATAGGTTAAAACGAGATAATTATTTCTTAGGATATAAAACACAAGACTCTGATACTATCATACGGCTTTACCATAAAATATATACTCAATTTAATGATAATGCTGTACATGAAAAAGTGATTGTTCCTGATGATGCTGAAGTTGTAAATTTAAAGCATAGTTTTAAACATTTAAATATTACCGATATTAATCAAACATTGACAAAAATAATACAATATACCGATTTGAGTGTTGATGATCAAAAAACGTGTTACTTTAGTAAAGTGTTAGCAAAATCATTTTTTGCTTTTATTAAAGTCTATCTTTTAAAAGGTAATATTTTAAAAGGGTGGGTAGGATTT
This sequence comes from Sulfurovum sp., assembly GCA_027066595.1. Lineage (GTDB taxonomy): Bacteria > Campylobacterota > Campylobacteria > Campylobacterales > Sulfurovaceae > Sulfurovum. The sequence goes on along the minus strand of JAMONG010000150.1, from coordinate 2,304 downwards.
GCTTTGGCGGTAAATGCTGCTAACAGAAGGTACTATAAATATTTAAAACAATTTATTAGATGTAAAAAAATTTAGAATTTCCAATAGTTTAGGGCTTTTCGTAATTTATAATTTCTAAAGAAATTAAGAGGTTTATTTTTTACTGCTTTAAATGAACCTTCAAGCATCTTTTCTACACAGTCTAAAACCCGGGTACTTGATTTTCCATCTTGGTAAGGGTGATAAATATTTACTTCATTTGATATGATTTCTATATGCTCCCTAGGTGTATGTTCTAGTAGAGAAATAAGTTTTATTTCTAATTCTTCAAAAGTATGGGTATCTATAAGAGCTTTGTTTTTTTGAGGAGATTGAAATGTGACGACAGGTTTAATCTGAGTCATATATTCAAAGACAATAGATGAGATATCACAGAGCATAATATGTGACTTTTTAAAATACTCAATCGTCTCAACAGAAGAGACAAATGTTACTTTAGGAGAGTTGATAGATTGGTATTTAGATAGTATTGCTTGATTCATTTTTGGATGTAAAGTAATATACCAATGGTAATCATATTTTTTTATCATCTCTAAAATAAATGGGTAGAGTGTTTCTGCTTTTGTATATTTTGGTGAAAATGTTGAGGCAAAGAATATACTTTTTTGGGTTGTTTTATGGGTATCCTTTTTTTGAAAAAGAGGGTCAAGTTTACACCATCCTGTCTCTTGAACATGAAAATAACCATGTTTTTTAGAGAGGGCATTAAATATAGAAGTAGAACTATTGCCTTGTGTACAGTAGAGGTCAAACATACCTCGAATGATATAGTGATATATTTGACCTTTTTTTGTTCTTTTTTCACCAGGTAGACCATGAAAAACTTGTACTTTTAACCCAGGAATAAAAGAGGGAACCACATTGCCTGGGACAAAGACAGCATCGGGATGATAATTAAGTACCTCTTCTATGTTTTGGAGTACTTTTTCTTCAGGTAAAATATACTCTTTATGTATTTCATCTCCATACATAAACCATTGTACATCATCTCCTCTTTTCAAAATTTCATCTTGAAGTGGTCGAAGTACAGGGAAGCTGTAATCTTGTGAAATAAAAAAAAGATATTTTCGTGTTATCGGTTTAGGTATATATGCCATTTGTTTCACTTATTATTACATCAATAAAGTAGAATATCATAATTTAGGTTAGGGTATAATCGTATGATATAAAAATAGATACTTATCAGGATAAATATAACATGCAGATACCATTTCGTTGGGATAAATACTCAGACCAGCCTTATCCGCTTAAAGATAAAGTCTATAAAAAGAAGATGCGTAAAAAGTATTTGGGAGATTATATACCTCTTTTTTTAATAAATATGATAATGTTTCCATTAAGCATACTCCTCATACCATTTTATAAGGGTAAAGATATAGCTAAAAACGCTTTTTATGGCTTAGGGGTAGACCTAGACAAAGGTGAGATACAAAAAGAGCTTGTAGAAGAACTAGGGGTAAAATATCTGCTAGTACGTATGCCATTATGGGAGATGCAGAGGATTGATGCGTATGTTTCTTTTGCTAAAAGTTTTGGAGAAGATAAGCATATACTGCTTAATATATTGCAAGACAGAGAACATATTGACGATAGAGAACTTCTTAAAAAAGATATAGAGACTATATTTGAAAAGTTTGGCTCTTTTGTCAGCGAGTATCAGGTAGGTAACGCTATCAACCGTACCAAATGGGGGTTTTTCTCTATGGATGAATATCTCAAATGGTATGAAGTGATTCAAAAGATACGAGATGAGAAGTACCCCACACTTAAACTTATAGGTTCTTCTGTGATAGACTTTGAGTTTCACTATACCATTCGTACACTTTTTAATGCTTTTAAAGTCAAATATGACAAGTTCTCTTCTTTACTCTATGTAGATAGAAGAGGTAGCCCCTACAATAAACAAATGGAAATTTTTGATACTGCAAATAAGATAAATATGCTCTATGCACTCACAAAACTCTCTTCTAAAACAAGTGATGAGATTTATATTACCGAGGTAAATTGGCCTTTGTCCAACACTGCACCTTATGCCCCAACTTCAGAACGTGAATGTGTGAGCGAAGAGGAGTATATGGAGTATATGACAGCGTATCATGAGATAGCATGGAAGACAAAGAAAATCGAACGTATCTATTGGCATCAACTCATTGCATCAGGGTATGGTTTGGTAGACAATAGAGAAAATAGACTAAGAAAAACACCTGCTTTTGAAGCATATAAAAGGATGATACAATATGCAGATACTTAAAAAACTACTACACT
>JAMONG010000149.1 GCA_027066595.1 Sulfurovum sp. | reverse complement strand
GGGGTTTGGTAGATAAGCATCCAATCTATCTTCTCTTTTAACGCATTGAGCATCCCCTCGCCACCTTCTACCATCACAAAAGAAGGCTTTTTTAAAAAGTCCAAATTGTGGACTATCTCAACCTCTCTATTGTCGATGCCAAAAAGTGGAATCTCTCTATCAAAATCATCTACTTTAGAGTAAATACGGATATCAGGAGCATCACCACCGCTAAAGCGACAATCAAGGGTAGGTTTATCCACTCTTACGGTATTGCCCCCTATAAGTAATGTGCTACACACTTCTCTAAGTTGATGTACATGTGTAAGTGAAGCTTTAGAACTTAGGTAGCCACCACCGATACGACCGTTGGTAGTCTGTGCTAGTTTAAAAAGTACAAAAGCCCGACTTTGCCATATGATAAAGGGTTTAAGCAACTCTCTACACTCTTTTTCCAAAATTCCCATAGTCACATGCTCTAAACAACTAGCCCCAGCATCATGTCCCTCTATAGGGTCTTGAATACCAATGACTACTCTTTTGAGTGATAGGTTCTGAAGTAATGAAGCACAAGAAGGTGTTTTACCTCTATGAGAACATGGCTCTAATGTCACATAAATACTACACTCAGAGAAAAAGTCTTTCTCTAAACCCAATAAAAAATCATGGGCTTTTCCAGCATCTGAAGCATCAAAGTTGATTGATTTTTGTGTAAGTGTTTCATAGGTATCAAGAAGTGCTAAGACTTCTGCATGTGAAGTACCTGCTCGCTTATGGGCTTGTATGGCTAAGATGTTTCCATCTTTAAGCACCACAGCCCCCACAGTAGGGTTAGGGTAGGTTAACCCTTGATATTTCCAAGCTTCATTGAGTGCGAGTTGCATATAAAATTCATCATTCAAAGCAACTCCTTTTTATTTAGGCTTTAATTCCACTCAAAATATGTTTTACACGTATTGAGTTCACCATACGTAAAGCCCTCTTCACCTTGCTTGGTTTCTATCACTATACCATCATTATCTGCTGAAGTAAGCAAACCTTTTACTTTATCTCCAGCTCCAAGTTTTAGTTTAACTTTCTCACCTATAGCATTTTTAAAGTGCACAGGTTTCACAAGTTTTCTTTCTATACCTGGAGATGAAATTTCAAGTCTATAGGCTTGACTCATTGGAGGGTGAACATCTAAAAAAGGAGAAAGCTCATGAGATATAGTAGCACATAAATCTAACTTAACCCCACCTACTTTAGTCACCAATACACGATAAATAGTTTCGTCAAACTCTGTAACTACTTCTGTATCATAAAGTGCTGCACCATTAGCTTCGATGATTTTAGCTATTTGTACTTCAAGATTCATCTGTATTCTCTCCTGCTTCTTCCTCTTTACTTTTGCGAGTTGCTATCTGTTTAAACAAGTCTTCCATCTTATTTTGATGTTCTGGTTGTTCATCGAACTCAAATACAAAACGAGGGGCATTAAACCACCCTTCAGTCTGCTTACAATGGTTACTAATATAACCAGATACTATACGTAATTGCTTTAGTGCTTCACCCTGTTCTTTAGGTGTAAGAAATGATTTATCTAAATAGACTTTAGCATCACTCCGACCTTTGGAACAGACCACTTCTGTCACAGACAATCCATTAATACGTTCATCATTCAAAGAACCTAAAGCCTCAGGAATAATCTCTTTGAGTACAGATTCTGTACGATGACGTTTTATCTCTTCATGTGTCATAGAGGATTAGTCCATAGTCACTTGTTCTTCAACATCTTTAAAGGTCTCGATTACATCGCCCTCTTTAATGTCATTGAAGTTTGCAAGCATGATACCACACTCATATCCGTTTTTAACTTCTTTAGCATCTTCAGTATGACGTTTAAGAGAAGAGATAGTACTTTCATAAACAACCACTCCATCACGGATAAGTCTAGCTTTAGAGTTACGTGTGATGACACCATCAGATACTTTACACCCTGCAATTGTTCCTACTTTACCAACCACAAATGTCTCACGTACATCAGCTTGACCTGTGACTTCTTCAGAAATAACAGGACTCATCATACCACCAAGTAATGCTTTTACTTCATCGAGTAAATCATAGATGATAGAGTACGTACGAATCTCAATACCAAGCTCTTTTGCTTTCTTCTTGACAGCACCTGTTGGGCGAACGTTAAATCCAAGAACCACTGAATGCTCAGAAGCATCTGCAAGTGTTAAGTCACTCTCTGTAACCCCACCTACACCATCGTGAATGATATTGACTTTTACTTCTTCATTTCTAAGTTTTTCTAATGAGCCTTTAATCGCTTCTAAAGAACCTTGCACATCTGCTTTAATGATGATAGGAAGAGACTTAAGTTGCCCTTCTGCGATAAGAGCAGAAAGGTCATCAAGTGTTGCTTTTGTACTCTTAGAGAGTACTTTAGCTCTTTCAAACTCTGCTCTTTTCTCTGCCAATTCACGTACTTCTTTATCTGTACTCATAACTGTTAGTTCTTCACCAGCCCCAGGTACGTCATTAAGTCCTACGATAGCTGCTGGCGTTGATGGTCCAATCTCTTTTGTATTTGTACCGTCATCAAGTCTAATCGCCTTGATACGTCCAAATGTTTTACCCACAATGACATTATCACCCACTCTAAGCGTACCGTTTTTGATGATAACATTTGCAACTGGACCAAAACCTTTTTCTAATGAAGCTTCAACCACAACTGCTTTAGCAGATTTCTCTGCATTTGCTTTAAGTTCCATAAGCTCTGCTTGAAGTAAAATCGTTTCAAGTAAGTTATCAATACCCATACCTGTATGCGCAGATACTGGTACAAACTCATACTCTCCACCCCAATCTACTGCCATAACACCGATTTCAGAAAGTTGTGCTTTAACATTGTCTGGGTTTGCAGCTTCTTTATCCATTTTATTCACAGCGATGATCATCGGAACACCTGCTGCTTTAGTATGAGCGATAGCCTCTTTAGTTTGTGGCATCACACCATCATCTGCAGCAACAACTATAATAACGATGTCAGTTGCTTGCGCACCACGTGCTCTCATTTCTGTAAAGGCTTCGTGACCTGGAGTATCTACAAATGTAATTTTCTTACCATTTTTTTCTACTTGGTAGGCACCAACGTGTTGAGTGATTCCACCTGCTTCTCTATCCGCAACTTTTGCTGAACGGATTTTGTCAAGAAGTGATGTTTTACCGTGGTCAACGTGTCCCATAATAGTAATGACTGGAGGACGTTCAAGCGCATTTGCATCATCTTCTTCATTGTATTCATCTACAATTTCTAATTCATCAAGTGGATTAACTGTTGTTACTTCAACTTCGAACTCTTCTGCAAGAATTTCTATCTCATCTTTTGAAAGGAAATCATTTTTAGTTACCATCATTCCTAAAGCAAATAGACAACCTATCACTTCACCCATAGAACGGTTTACTTGTTCAGCAAACTCATACACTCTGACATTTTCTGGAATCTCAATGGCAGTGACTACTGCTGTATTCTCTTCTTTAATATATTTCTTACGTTTACCACCACGCTTAAGAGAACGACGTTGCTGAGGACGGAATGGAGATCTACCACGTGTTGGTCCACCGTTAGCAGCTTCACGTTTTTTCATCTCTTCTTTACGTTTTTGCTCTTGACGCATCATGTCTTCATAAATATTTTTATCAGAGAAGTCTAAAAGAACCACTTCTTCTCCACCAAAACCACTGTCAATATCACCAGACATACTGTCATGGTTAAAGATATCTATCTTAGTCCCAGAGTCTTTCGCTTCTGCTGGACCTTTTTTAGGTTTTTTCTTACCTACATAAGGCTCATAATTGGTAGAACCAAAAGAAATTTTAGTTCCAGCTCTCACAGGTGCAGGTTTAGCTTTTCTAACAATCTTAATGCCACCACGTGAAAGTACTCTTCTTGGTGCTTTAGGCTCAGCATTTTCATCTTTTGTAGCTTCTGTGTCTACTTTTTTGCTAACAACAGAAATACCTTTACGCTTTTTAATCTCTTTAGGTGCAGGAGGTGGGGTTGCTTCTTCAACAGGCTCTGTTTTCTCTACTTCTTCTGGTTCTGCTGTTTCCATAGTTTCTACTACAACTTCAGTTTCTTCAGGAATAGCTTCAACTTCTACACTTTTTTCTTCAACTACTGGCGCAGAAACTTCTACTGCTTCAGTAGCTTCAACTACAGGTGTTTCAACTTTTTTCTTCACAACTGTGATGTTTGACTTTGTACCAGCTTTTTTAAAACTTTTTGGAAGTGTTCCTGAGATTGCATAATCTACAAGGATTCCAGCATTTTCCACACTAATAGTACTATTACCTGCTTTCACATCAAAACCTAACTCTTTGGCTTTCTCTACTAACTCGGCATTTGATAAACTAGCTTCTGCTGCTATATCTTGGATTTTAACTTTATCCATTCTTGATTAACTCCTTAAATTATATGCGACTAACCGCATGAGTTGACTTTTGAAGTCAACCCTGTCAATAGCTTAGTGAACTGTTCCGAATCTTGCTTGAAACGTTTCACTAAGCCTCTGACTTTTTTTTCATTTTTAACACATTTATCACAAAGGTAAAAACTTCTACCTAACCCATCAAATGCTATAACCTCTTTACCCGATTGCTTTAATCTAATCAAAGTGTTTTGAGGATGTCTACTTCGGCAAGCGATGCACATACGTATTGGCTGTGATTTTTTCATGCGTATTATACCCAAAAAGAGATTAAGCCTCTCGCTTAATTTTTAGTGATAACACCACTGTTATCTAAAGCGAGTGTAAAAACCCTAAATTGAGGGAAACGAGCTTGTAATGCCTGTGCCATTTTATCTGCATCCTTGTCATAGGCTAAATTAAAAAATGTTGACCCAGAACCTGAGAGTGTTGACATTAAAGCCCCATGTTTTAAAGCCAACTTCTGTACATCAAATAGTTCTGGTATCATCTTCATACGTCTTGCTTGGTGTAGCTTGTCTTTAGATGCTATACGTAACAAATCCCAAGACTCTGTCATAAAAAGTGCTGTCATGTACGATGATCGTGAGAGTGAATAGACGGTCTCTTCTTTTCTATACATTTTAGGTAGTATCGTACGAGACTTCGCAGTTGATATAGTACGGTTAGGTACAACCACTACTGCTCTAAGATATTCTGGCATACGTCTTTTTTTACTATAGACTCTGTCTCCCTCAACACATGCCACATTAAATCCACCCATCACTGCAGGTGTAATGTTGTCAGGGTGATGTTCATAACGTAACGCTTGATTGAGTATTTCTCTTTTGTTATACTTTTTACCTGCTGCAGTATATGCACCTGAAAGTGCTGCGACAATGACCGCAGAAGATGACCCTAACCCACGTGAAATTGGAATACGATTATGAAATTCAAATCTAAAATTATCATCTCTACCTGTTAGTCTTTTATAATTTTCATTAAAAATACTAAGAAAAAGAGAATTTTTCTTTATCTTAGGGTTCCCAGCACCTTCACCATGTGTTGAAAGGCTCAAAAATTTTGAGGGCTTAATGATGATTTCATTTCTTAAATCTACAGCCAGTCCTAAAGTATCAAATCCAGGTCCAAGGTTAGCAGAAGTTGCAGGTACTGATACAAACATAATATTTATCCATTCTAGACAGCTGGCAGACTATACTCAGGGGTTGATTCTTCATCTATTGCAAGATCATGAATACTTTGAGGTAATGCGAAAGGTGCATTGACTGGCTGTTCATATTTTTTTGTCATTATAGTCTCTTTTTCCTTGATAAAATAGAGATTCCCTATTGCCTTAATAGGTTGATTGCCATTTAAAGTAAAACCGCTACATCCAAAACAACGAATACCTCTTGTAATTTCAATCGTTTTCAACATAATATAGGTAAGTTTAATGGCCATATAGGAACCTGGCCCTCTGGTATAAATAATTTTAGTGATATTATAGGTTTTCAAAAGCTTCATGATGGAAGGTAACAAAATTTCTGAAGTTTTTAATTCACTCGAAATTTGCTCTATAAGTATATCATCTTCATATACCCCTAAAAGTAAGGGAGATGAAATAGAGATAATAAGAAGTGTGTATTGTTTAGGCAAATGATCTTGCAAAAGTTCTACTTTGTAACTCTTCTACTGCTACAAGATCATAATTGCTACTGTCTTCAAGAAGTTTGGTAGTCAATTGATAATTTAAGTGGTGACTTCCTGCGAAAGATTCATATTTACCTAAAATATTATGCCCTGTAACCATCATATCACCCATCGCATCTAATATTTTATGTCTAGCGAATTCATTGTTAAAACGTAAGCCTTCTGGGTTGAGTACTTTGTGGTCATCTAAGCCTATGGCATTTTGAAGTGTTGCCCCTAAAGCTAAACCTTGACTTTGTAAGTACTGGATATCTTTAGCAAAACCAAATGTTCTTGCTCTTGCCACTTCTTCGATAAAATTTTGTGTCGAAAAGTCACAGCTGGCACTCTGTTCTGCGATAACAGGATGGTCAAACTTGATTCTAAACTCAAACTGTGCCGTATCACTAGGGAGAAGTCTTACAAATTTATCACCATCGGTAACTTCTACTACTTTTTTAATCGCGATAATCTTTTTAGCTGCATCTTGTTCTTGAATACCTGCTTCATCTAATAAAAGACAAAAAGAGATAGATGAACCATCCATTACAGGCATCTCATTCCCACTAACTATTACACGCATATTATCTATACCATAGGCGTAAACAGCCGACAAAAAATGTTCAATCGTAGAAATAAACCCTTTATCACTACCTATAACTGTTGCCATACGTGTATCTATCACAGAAGAGGGAGAAAGAGGAATCGTTAATGCTAAATCTTCACGGTAAAATACGATACCTGCATCGACATCTAAAGGTTCAAGACGTACTTTTATCGGTTCACCTTTATGTAAGCCAATACCAATCACTTCAATCGGTTTCTTAATCGTTCGTTGTTGCATTTTTACTCCCTTCCTCACTCGAGAAAGAACAAAATTCTTTCTCAATTTTTCTCATCAAAAAATAAATTTCTTCTACAAAATTATTTATATTATTAAATATTATACTCTAATTTAATTATTATTGCAAGTATAGCATATTAGCCTAAATTAACTTCCCTCAATAATCTTATCTGCTTCTTTAAATATATTATCAATATTTTTTCTAATCCAATCTTTATCGAACCACTCTACAGGGCGTACTTCAATCCCCTGTACTAAGATTCCAAAGTGTAAATGGTCACCTAAAGCCAAACCAGAAACACCCGTTTTTGCTATGGCTTCTCCTGCTCCTACTTCATCGCCTTCATTTACAAGAAGTTGTGAACAGTGCCCGTAAAGAGAGTAAAGTCCAAGACCATGGTCAATCATAGGCATATTTCCATAGATACCATTATCATCTGCATAGACTACAGTACCAGCATTTGATGTTTTAATACTTGCCATTTTTGTACTAGCCAAATCGTACCCTACATGGTAAGAGTGAGAGACTTTATTATCTTTTGTTTTATAATAGTAATGACGTTCATCACCATAACTTGCTACTTTTTGTCCATTACGTAAAGGGTAAAACTTTTGTATTTTCCAATTTTCTAAAATATCTGAAGAGACATTTTTACTGAGTGAATGAATCAACTCTTCATTTTTTAGACGCATTGTTTCATTAATAGCTCTTAATTTATCAAGTTTATCGTCTATATCTGCATATTCTGGATTACTCGAAGCAAGGTCTGTAATCTTTCCATCTATAAATTTATCTTTAGCGTGAATCCAAGAGACACGGTATTTATGATTTTTAGTATAGTATGGTATATCTACCATACGCTTATTATTGGCTCTATCAGTAGCTACTATTTTTGCTTTAAATGACTCTTTTTGAAAAGGCCAAGCAATAAGTGCAGCATAATAGCCCTCTTTTTTATAAGGCTGAGCTTTAAACTGTTTGCCTCCTGCTTCTACATACAAAGTATCTAAATTTTCATCTTCTGCTTGAAAGACCACAAGTGCAGAACCACCTTGCGTAATGCTGTATGAGTTAGACAAGATATTAACATTGGGTCTTTTATAGTCTACATTAATCTCGATGGTTTTTTCACTTGCATTACCTTGCATAAAATTCCACATACTGTTATCTGTCACTGAAACTTTAAGCGTTAATTTCTTTGCCTTAGGGTCAAGTACTTTACTCTTAGGGTACTTTACTAAAAGTGTTTGTTCTTTCGTATTTGCATCAAACTCTCCTTGACCTACAATGATACTCTTACTCCCATCACTTAAAGTAAGTTCAAAGTTTTTTAACCCAATGTTATCATGGAGTTGTACTTTTAACGGTTCTACTCTATTCCAATAAAGATTATTTTGACTCTGTACCGTTGGTGCTTCTCTTTCAAATTCAGGAGCGGTATAGATATATCCTGCTCCCCCCAATACTACAAGCAAAATAAATATGATTAAAAATTTGCTACCACTTTTTTTATTATTTCTACGTTTCATTCATTAATCCTAACTCATTTATCTTCTCTAAGATTCTATCTATACTTTGTTGTAAGTTACATTGGGTGAGTGTAAATCCTGCTGCAACTTTATGTCCACCACCATTAAATGCCAAAGCAACTTGTGAAACATCCACTTTTTTACTACGTAATGATATACGTATGCCCTCTTTTAACTCCATCGCAAAAAGTGCTACTTCGACTGTGGCTAAAGAGCGTGCATAATCAACGATGCCTTCCATGTCTGATACTTTAGCACCTGAGGCTACTATCTCTTCTCTCGTCACAAAAAGTACTGCTATCTTTGCCTCTTGATATAGACTAAGTGAAGCTAAGGCTTTTTCTAAAATGCGTACAGATGCCAAAGAGCGTCTTTGGGTAAAATGATACGCTATTTTATCTGGTTTAGCACCTTTATTCACTAAGTCCTTAGCCACAGAAAAGACCTCTTCATTGACTGATGAAGTCGTAAAATATCTTGTATCAGAAAGTAAGGCCGCATAAAAACAGGTGGCTGCTTTGGCATCTACCTCATAAAGTCTATCAAAAAGTGCATAAGCTACCTGTGAAGCAGAAGCATACTCTGGTACGATTACATTGATAACACCATAGCCTGTGTTGCTATGATGGTGGTCAATGTTGAGTATTTCCCTGTCTGTTAAATCAAATCCTAGTCTATCTACACTGCCACAGTCACAAGAAATGATAAGACTATCGGTATAGTCCATTTTATGTTTAATTTTTTTTAAATTTGGAAGAAAATCCAAATAAAGAGGCAAAGCATTTGAGGCATTGACTACTTCTATTTTTTTAGACTTGTCTTTTGTAAGTAAGGCATAAATACCCAGTGCCGTACCTAAAGTGTCTGCATCAGGATTTAGATGAGAAAGTATGGTGATACTCTTGGCTTCTTCTATCTTAACTCTCACATCCTCAAAAGGAAGTTCTTTTTTTGTCATCTATACCTTTCACTTCACGCGAAATTTTATCTTAGAATTGTTAACTGTTTATTACTTTTAAGAAAGGTCTTCCACTTTCATAGACAAATCAATCCAATTTGCCTGATGTATCACCGAACCAGAACTGATAGCATCTACACCCGTGGTCGCTATAGACTCAATAGTATCTAAAGTAACATTACCTGAGGCTTCGAGTAAAATGTGTGGATAATGCTCATTTCTATAAGCAACCACTGCTTTGGTCTCTTCTATAGACATATTGTCACACATGACGATGTCTGCCCCTGCCATCATCGCTTTTTGTGCCATTTTTAGACTCTCACACTCTATCTCTACTTTAGAAGTAAAAGGAATCTTTTGACGTACCTCTTTCATGAAAGCATCCAAGTCATCTATGGTTTGTAAGTGTGTGTCTTTCAACATTAAACAATCATCCAATCCCATACGATGGTTAATACCCCCACCACAACGCACGGCATACTTCTCAAATGCACGTAAAAGTGGTCTTGTTTTTCGGGTATCAAGCAGTTTAACCCCTGTACCCTCGATGGCTTTTACATACTTGGAAGTAAGTGTTGCTATAGAACTCGCATGTAGTACCATGTCTAAAATAGAGCGTTCCAAAGAGAGAATCGTCTTAGAGTCTCCAGAGATGAAAAGGAGCTTCTCACCTTTGCTAAATGAGCCACCATCATTGACTTTCCACTCCAATGTCAAGTCGTACATCTTTGCAAAAGTTTCTACATACTCTTGACCTCCAAAGACACCACCACTCTTAGCTATGATGTAGGCTCTTATCTGCTTAGCTGTACTAATACGAGAGAACAAATCTCCCCTACCCACATCTTCTGCTACCAGTGCTTTTAAAAACGCTTCTTTTAACATCAGTTAATCGCCAACATACGTTCAAGTGCCAAGTTTGCATACTTTCTTACTTCAGACTCAACCACTATCTCATTGATAGGTTTACCCTCTTCTATAGACTTTAATGTAAGATATAAATCTTCCAATGTTGTCTCATTCATCGTAGGACACTCTGGTTTTGTAGAAGAGAGTACATACGTATTATCT
>JAMONG010000148.1 GCA_027066595.1 Sulfurovum sp. | reverse complement strand
CGGGTTTTTTTGTTAGGTAGAGGGTAGTCTTTGTAAGCTAGTTTTATGACCTTAATGGTGTTTTCATCAAGTGCTTCGTAGCCTATGCGATTTTTAAGTCTAAGCCCTGAAATGTCACCATTTGGATGCAAGTAAAATGAAACAACATTTGTACCTTGTTGACGTGTTTGTATGGCTACTGTGGGGTAGCCGTTACGTGAGAGGGTACGTTGGGTTATTTGGTGAATAGTACTTAGGTTGTTTCGTATGTACTTTTTTTGTGTAGGGCTGTAGGTATTGAACTCACTACCATAAAGCTTTTTAATCATCTGCTCACCATAGCTACCTGCACCTGAAGTACGTGTAGGTTTAGAGGGAAACATAGATGTACCAGAACCCATGAGCATGTTTGCCAATGGGTCTTTGGAGCGTTTTACTCTTTTTTGAGGTCTTTGTTTTTTAACTATACGTTTCTTTTTTACCGTTTTCTTTTTGATGACTATTTTCTTCACTATTTTCTTTTTTACTTTTTTCTTCACTACTTTTTTAACAGGCTTTTCTACTACTTTAGTGACATTGTTCTCTTCTGTGCTTTTGGTGGCAAAGGTTTTTTTACGTTCATCTAAGAGGGTTCTTTTTACTTCTTCTACTTCGGGTACAGGCTCGACCTTTTTCTTTATGACAGGTTTGACTACAGGAGGTGTGATAATGGGTTTACGTATAGGATTGGGCATAGGTTTTGGCTTGGGGGCAGGTGGGGGCGTGACCATTTGTTTAAGATTTAGTGTTATCTTTTTTTCTTGTTTTTGTGGAGGTAGAAATTTTATCTCATCAAAATTGGTAACAAGAAGCCACCAAATGAGTAAATGTAACAGCAACGAGAGGAGTAAACCCTGAATTATCCTATGAATGGTGTTCTCCTTGTGTGATGTCCTAAGTGCTGTTGTTGTATAATCTTTGCAATTTTAAAAAGTATTATACATAACGAGGATTAACAACATGGCATATGAGAAGAGTATTGCAGCATTTGATGAAGCATATAAGGTAATACCAGGAGGTGTTGACTCACCTGTACGAGCATTTTCTGGCGTAGAGGGTACGCCACCATTTATAGCACGTGGCGAGGGTGGCTACCTTATAGACATCGATGATAACAAGTACATCGACTTTGTACAAAGCTGGGGGCCTCTTATCTTTGGGCATTGTGATGCAGACATAGAAGCTTCAGTCATAGAGGCGGTAAAACGTGGACTTAGCTTTGGAGCACCTACTACTGTAGAGACAGAACTGGCAAATGAAATAGTCTCTCTTTTTGACAGCATCGACAAAGTACGTTTCGTAAGTTCAGGAACAGAAGCAGTTATGTCTGCCATTCGTCTAGCACGAGGAGTGACTGGACGTGACAACATCGTGAAGTTTAAAGGATGTTACCATGGTCACTCAGACTCACTTTTAGTGGCTGCTGGTTCTGGTCTTGCTACTTTTGGAACACCATCAAGCCCAGGAGTACCTGCTGACCTCACTAAACACACACTTTTAGCAAAGTACAATGACATAGCATCTGTACTTAAATGTTTTGAAGACTCTCCCGATGGCATCGCATGTGTTATCATAGAGCCTATTGCTGGCAATATGGGGCTAGTACCTGCAGATGAAGCCTTTTTAGAAGAGCTTAGGTGTCTCTGTACAAACCACGGAGCACTGCTTATTTTCGATGAAGTAATGTCAGGGTTTAGAGCATCACTTAGAGGGGCACAGGGTATTTCATCTGTAAAACCAGACATGGTGACGCTTGGTAAAGTCATTGGTGCAGGTATGCCTGTGGGTGCTTTTGGTGCAAGTGCAGACATCATGTCTCATCTCTCTCCTGAAGGACCTGTGTACCAAGCAGGAACGCTTTCAGGTAACCCAGTAGCCATGGCAGCAGGGCTTACAAGTCTTAAAAAGCTTAAATCAAACCCTAGCATGTATGTTGAGTTTGGTATGAAAGCCAAAAGACTTGTAGAAGGTTTTCAGCATGCATCAGCTGCCGTGGGTGTACCTATGGTAACAGATGTAAGAGGTTCTATGTTTGGTTTCTTTTTCTCAAACAAACCTGTTAAAAACATGGATGATGCCGATGCAAATGATACAAAGATGTTTGCTAAGTTTCATAAGGGGATGTTAGACCGTGGTGTGTATCTGGCTTGTTCATCGTATGAGACAGGGTTTATCTGTGCTGCTACTACT
>JAMONG010000147.1 GCA_027066595.1 Sulfurovum sp. | reverse complement strand
TGAAAAACTCTCTTTGAGTATGCGTATAATGAGCGGTATCTCAATACCTAGCATAGAACCAAGAAGTATGGTGATAAGATACAAAAATGCTTCATAGTTTCCAATGTATGCAAAGGCATAAAAAAGCATAAAAGCAGAGAACCCACCGATAAGGGCTATACATATTTGAAGCAAAACAAAGGCACGTTCAAGCCTCTCTTCTATAAACCTAGAGAGCCATGCACCCACACCCATAGAAGACATAAATAGCCCTATGATAAGTGAAAAATGGTAGATGGAATCACCTAATAGGTAAGAAGAAAGAGTACTCTCTAGAAGCTCATAAACCAGCCCACAAATGGCGATAACAAACGTACCAAAAAGTAAGGCAATCTCTTTGCCTTTTACATTGTCTGTTTTGTTTTCTTGCACGTTATTGTATCGCTGAAGAGATAATCATACCTAGTGAGGCGATGATAGCAGCAAGCACGATAGCCACTGCGATGTTTCCTTCTTCTGCAACTTTATGGCGTATAGAGAACTTGGTGAGTACTTCCATAACAATAAGTGCAATCATAAAGACTACCAAGCCTAAAAGTGTATATATGAGTGTTAAACCTAACTGTTCCATGTCTATTCCTTGTATTTAATTTACGCTACTTACCGTAACTCCAGCCACTTGAACTGTAACTACTACGGCTTCGTACTGTTTTTTTATGTTCTGACGTGACTTCTTGTAGTCCTGCACCTGTGTATGATGAATATATAGCCCCACTAGATAAAAGGGTAAAGATAATAAGCATTGTTTTTATCAATAGTTATCCTTATCTGTATAATATTCATTGTAACCACTTGTGATAAAATAGATGAATAACCCTAGTCCAAAAAGTGCTTCCCAACCAAAAATAGTATAGGCGATAATGATTGCGACAAGAATAACTAAGACTATCCCCATTTTACCTTTTAGTAAATGTATATATGAAGTAAAGAGAAAAAATGCAAGTATCACGAGTAAAGGCATAAGGTATTTAGTACGAATGACTTGTTGTTCAATAGTCAGTGAGGTAGCTGTCTGATTTAGATTTTTTTTGCCTACAAGTCTATAAGTCCCTTTATCAAGCTTCAAATAGATAGTTGCAGATATAGCGTCATAGTCCCAACTGTGAGAGAGTGACTTTTTAGAAAAAAAGACATTGTCTTTATCGATGTAAAATATCTTTTGATTATCTTTATATATCCATAGTCTATTATTGGCTGTGCCACTGCCTGTTACCGATAGGGTGATGGCTGTTAAAAAGGCACTAGACTCTACTGTGAAAGTACTATTTATATCATGGGTATAGTGTGTAGTATAAATGGTTTTATTGTAAAAGAGTGACATAAGACTTAGTATAGCAACAATAACGAATAACACTAAAAATCCATGTTTGACTTTAGTATTTTCTATCTGTTCTACTTCTATCTCTTCTTTTTGCAGGGTATGCATATCTTTTTTCTTCATAGTTTGATTGGTTTGACTCTTCTGAGTATACTCCAAACCAAAAGCACTATAAATATCAGATTCTTTAAGTCGTTCTGTATGATAGACCTCTAACTCTTCATTTGTTTTTTCGATATTAAGTGTTTTGAATCCCACACCCTCATAATCCCAAGTACTAAACTTATCTCCAAACTTTGCTACCCAGTTAAGTTCACCTTCTACATAGTCAATGTAGGTCAAATAAGAAGCTTCTTTTTGTAAGTAGTGCCCTTTATGGTAAAAGAGGGTTTTAGGTTTTTTCTCTTGCCATGTTAGTAGGTCAAAATCACGTACTTTTTTTGAAAAGTAAACCTTATTGTTCTCATACACTAACCAAGCATAGCCATGGGTAGGGGAGTAGAGGAAAAACTCTTCCCACTCCTCTGCAGGGAATTCTGCCGTGCGGTAGGCTATCCACCCGATAATCGTCCACTCTACACCCTTGATATTCCCACGCATACCTATTTTAAATAGTCCTTGTGGATGTTTGGTTTCTTTAAACTTTGCTAGTACTTTGTATCGGTCATTCATGTCTAATGTAGAGTGACAGTAGCTACAGGTTACTGTGGTGACACGCCCACCACCAAGTATGTTAAGAGGTGCTGCACAGTTGGTACATTTAATGGCGTAGTGTTTTGACATTAGTGTACTTTCCCTATATCAAAAGGGCTTATCCACTTGCCTTCATAAGCTTCTAGCTTGCCCTCTACAAGTTCTAGGG
>JAMONG010000146.1 GCA_027066595.1 Sulfurovum sp. | reverse complement strand
AACGACTACACTGTATGGTGCGATTAATGCCATTAAAGATGTCAAAGATAAGATTATTACTGTTGAAGATCCTGTAGAGTATCAAATGTCTGGTTTACAACAAGTAAATGTACGTGAACATGTTGGGCTTGGTTTTTCAGATGCTTTAAAATCTATTTTGAGACAAGATCCCGATAAGATTATGATTGGTGAAATTCGAAATCAAGAGACACTGCGTATTGCAATTCAAGCTGCATTAACGGGGCACTTGGTTTTATCAACACTGCATACGAATGACGCTATATCATCAATATCAAGAATATTAGATATGGGTATTGAAGAATATCTTGTATCAGGTGCATTAGTTGCTATTCAGGCACAAAGACTTGTAAGGAAAATATGTATACATTGTAAAAAAGAAGCTATTTTAGATCCACTACTTTATAAAGAAGTAGAACAGTATTTACCTGAAGATCCTACTTTTTATAAAGGAGAAGGGTGTAAAGAGTGTGGACATACTGGCTATGCTGGACGTGAGATGATTTCTGAAGTTTTAACAATTTCAGAAACATTGGCACGTATGATTGCCAAAGTTGCTTCCAAAGAAGATTTAACAAAACAAGCATATGAAGAAGGTTTTGTGACAATGTTTGAAGATGGTGTTCATAAAGCACTTGAAGGTAAATCAACAATTGAAGAAATATTTAGAGTAGCGAGGTTGTAAGATGAAATATTTTAGTGTAACAGTGATGAATAAAGGTCAAAGACGTCAAGAGATTATTAAGGCAAATCATAAAATGGAAGCTATTAATATAGCTAAAAAAAGGTTTCCAACTTCAATGGTCATGAAAGCTTTAGAGACTTCAAAACCTCTAGAAGATACCATGTCACAAATTTTACTTGAGTTTAAGAAATCATCAAAGTCAAAAATACCTATTCAAGATAAAATTTCTACTATTCGTCAAATTGCTGTCATGACAGATGCAGGAATTGCAATTAATGATACATTAGCAGAAGTTTCAGATAATACACAAAATAAGCAGTTAAAAGATATTTATGCAAAAATAAATGCTGATATTAATGCAGGTAACAGTATGTCTGATGCAATGGAACCTTTTACCGCAGAGTTTGGGCATGTAGCATTGGCAATGACAAACTTAGGAGAAAGAACAGGTAATCTCTCAGAGTCTTATCATAAGCTAGCAGATATTATGGAGAGTATTAGGGATAATACGGCTAAGTTTAAAAAAGCTATTCGTGGTCCACTGATTACTTTGGCTGCGATGGGTATTGCATTTACTGTACTTATTATGGTAGTTGTGCCAAAATTTAAAGATATTTTTTCCAAGTTTAAAACAGAACTTCCTTTACCTACACGTATTTTATTAAACCTTGAGTGGGCATTTTCTAATTATGGGTTATTGATTATTGGAATCATAGCCGTGAGTATATTTACCATAAAATTTATGTATAAAAATAATAAAGATTTTAAATACAAAATGGATAAATTGATGATACATCCAAAATTTTATCTTATCAATAAAGCGATTTTCCTTTCTACAATGCATAAATACAACTTGGTATTTGGTGAACTTGTAAAGTCAGGTATACCAGTATCTGAAGCTTTAGATACTGCAGTGGGCATGGTAGATAATGCTGCTATAAAGAGGCAACTCTTAACAGTAAATGCTAATATCGGTAGAGGTATGTCATTGGCTGAGTCATTTCAAATTACAGGTCTTTATGAAAATATGCTTTTACAAATGATTAAGGCTGGTGAAGCTGGTGGACAACTTGATGCTATGCTTGATAAAGTAACACAATATTATGATATGGAGTTTCAAGATCTGATTGATAATTTAGCTGCTTATATCGAGCCAATTATGATGTTCTTTATTGCTATACTTGTATTACTTATGGCTCTTGGTATCTTTATGCCTATGTGGGATCTGGGTAAAGCGGTTAAAGGTTAATAAGATAAATAATAACTAAGGTTATTATTTATAGTTGGTGATGTCTTATTGCTTTTTCTAGGTCTTCAGGTGTATCTATACCAAAACTTTCTGTATTAACTTCTACCATGGCTATCTTAAAACCATGGTAGAGTGCCCTTAACTGTTCTAGTTTTTCTATCTCTTCTAAAGGTGCTTGTGTACTTTTACAAAAATGTTCTAATGATTTCATAGTAAACCCATAGATACCTAAATGACCTTTATAAGCATTAAAATGGTGGTCTCTAGGATAGGGTATTTTAGCACGTGAAAAATAAAGTGCTATATCATTTTTATCTGTAACAACTTTTACTATATTGGGGTCATCTGCTTCTGGGTGTGAAATGAATTTATAACAAGAATTCATTATAATAGTGTCACTATTTTTATTTTTTTTTGTTAAGTGGTAAATAGCTTCAATCACTTCTGTTTCTATAAAAGGTTCATCCCCTTGGACATTGATGATAACTTCATCATTTGAAAGTTTCAGTTTTTGTGCAGCATCATAAATCCGATCTGTACCACTTTGATGTTTAGTAGATGTCATAATAGCTTGTATGTTATATTGGTTTGCTATATTTATTACTTCTTGTGAATCTGTGGCAATCACAACATTATCAATGCTCTCAACAGCTTTAGCTGTACGGATAACCATAGGCATACCTCCAATATCTGCCAATACTTTGTTAGGAAAGCGAGATGAACCGATACGTGCGGGAATGATAATCATATAAAACCTTTGTTTGTTAACTGTAATTATGTATGATTTTACACTCTCTATGCTAAAATACAAGACTTTAAAAGGATATGTATGAAACAGGCGTTGTTGCTTCTTAATATGGGTGGTCCCAATAATATAGAAGAGGTTGAACTTTTTTTACGTAATATGTTTGCAGATAAAAATATATTGACCATGAATCCCTATACACGTAAACTTGTTTCAGCGATTATTATCAATAAACGTCTTGAAGAGGTGAAAGAAAATTATGGACTATTAGGTGGTAAATCACCATTGCCAGGGTTAACTTCTAAACTCATAGAAAAACTTGAAAAAAAAATAGATATGCCTATTTATGCTACGATGCGGTATGTTCCTCCTTTTGCAGATGTCGCACTTGAAAAGTGTCAAAAAGATGGGCTAGAAGAACTCATTTTATTTCCTATGTATCCACAATATTCAACGACAACTACACTCTCTTCAGTTGAAGATATAGAGCAGAGATGCCAACTTTTAGACTATAGCCCTAAGATAACAGTCATTAAGCCTTATTATGATGATTATGACTATATAGAGGCATCTTGTGAAAAGATTATCGAAGCTATGGAGGGTAAAGATACAAAAGAGTATGATTTACTTCTTTCGGCTCATGGATTACCTGTAAGTATCATACAATCTGGTGACCCTTATCAAAATCAAGTTGAGGGTAATGCTTCTGCTCTTAAAATTTATTTGAAAGAACGTGGTATTCATTTTCATGATATTAAACTTGTTTATCAATCTAAAGTAGGAGACTCTGACTGGCTTGAGCCTAATCTTATAGATGTATTGCGTAATCCAACACATCGTAAAGTAGTGATTTTCCCATTGGCATTTACTTTAGATAATTCAGAGACAGTCTTTGAACTTGATATTGAACATCGTGAGATAGCTGAGAAAATTAAATATGACGATTATATCGTTGCTAAATGCATGAATAGTTCTGAGAAGTTTGTAGATTTAATTGTAGATAGGGTATTAAAAATCTAGTGCAAACCATTGAAACGATTTCAGAATTGACAATAGAAGTAAAGCGGTCTAAATTTCTTGCATATCTTGTACCTATTTCACAGTATGAAGGTTTACAAGATAAATTAAAAATGCAACATCCAAAAGCAAATCATGTGGTCTATGCACTACGGTATTTAAATGAGTTTGAACAGATAGTTGAAAACTTTTCTGATGATGGTGAACCAAAGGGATGTGCAGGGATGCCAGTACTTAATGTATTACGTGGAGAAGAGCTTATTAACTGTGCGGTGTTGATTGTACGCTATTTTGGTGGTATTAAACTTGGTACAGGTGGTATGGCAAGAGCTTACACTTTGGCTGTAAAAAATCTGTTAATAAAAACAACACTTGCAGTTTATGAGAAAGAAGAGAGTACTACTTTTACTAGTTCCTATAGCAATGTAGAGAAGATACTGTATCATTTACGTCAATTACAAATTTCTAACTATGAACGTGATTTTGGTACAGACAGTGTTTCTTGGAAAGTGACAGGGAGTGAGGAAAAAATTAAAAAATTAAAAACACTCCTCTAGGAAGATACTCTCTTCCTAGGATATAGAGTAGTGTGATTATAATGCGTCAGTATCTGTCTCATCTGTTCTGATACGAAGTACAGAATCAATGGTGCTAACAAATATTTTACCATCACCGATTTTACCAGTTTTGGCCGCTGCTGCGATAGCATCTACTGCTTTTTGAGCATAAGCATCGTCAGAGACAACGATTTCTATTTTGATTTTAGGGATGAACTCAACCACATATTCAGCACCTCTATAGAGTTCTGAGTGACCTTGTTGTCTTCCGTAACCTTTTACTTCAGATACCGTCATACCTTCAATACCAGCTTCAACTAGAGCGTCTTTAACGTCTTCTAGTTTAAATGGTTTGATTATTGCTTCAATTTTTTTCATATGTAAATCCTTATTATTTATCTATGGAAGTAAACGATATCTTAATCGTTTACAACTTTTTCACCATGAATTGTTTCATCAAGACCTGCTGCTTCTGTTTCATCATCTACTCTTGCCCCACCAGTTACAGCTGAAGCAATAAAGTAAACAATTACAGTACCAACAAGTGTCCATGCACCAACAACAAGTACTGATTCAACTTGAACCATAAATTGTCCCATTCTATCTCCAGACTCTTTAAGCGGTCCATCCCATAAAAGGTCTTTATCGTTAAGTGCTAAGAAACCAGTTGCAAGTGCACCCCAAAGACCAGCTAGGAAGTGGATACCAAATGCATCTAAAGAATCATCATATCCAAGTTTCTTTTTCATTGTAACAACACCGAAGAATGCGATGATTGAACCAACGATACCTACAACAAATGCACCACCAACAGATACAAAACCAGCCGCAGGAGTAATAGCTACAAGTCCAGCGATGATACCTGACGCAATTCCAAGAAGCGTAGGCTTTTTAAAGATAAACCACTCTAATAACATCCATGTAACAGCTGCTGCTGAAGTGGCAACGGTTGTTGTCATAACAGCTAAACCAGCGATTGCATTTGCACCAAATGCAGAACCACCATTAAAGCCATACCAACCAAACCATAGAAGTGCTGCTCCTACTGCTGTAAGAAGAATACTATATGGTTTCATTGCAGTTTTTGGATATCCTGCTCTTTTACCAACTAAGATAGCAAGAACAAGACCAGCTAAACCACCATTCATGTGTACAACAGTACCACCTGCAAAGTCAAGTGCACCAGCATCAAAAAGGTAAGCACCATCTCCACCCCATACCATGTGAGTTATTGGAGCATAGACTAGTAGACCCCAAAGTACAACAATAACCATCCATGTAGAAAACTTCATACGACCAATCACAGATCCAGAAGCAATGGCAACAGTAATAGCTGCAAATGTACCTTGGAATGCAATAAATACGTAACTTGGATAAGTCCCACTTAGGTCAGTCCATGAAATACCTTCAAGCATAACGTTACCAAATCCACCAAATACATTTTGAAGCATTGCACTTTCATTTGTACCAAATGCGATAGAATAACCTGCAACAATCCATACTACAAATGCAACTACAAACGCTCCCATTACCATGGCATAAGTATTAAGTACATTTTTAGATCTTGTCATACCACCATAAAAGAGTGCTAAACCTGCTGGTGTCATGAGTAGTACAAATGCTGTTGATACCATCATCCACGCTGTATCCCCTGTGTCTAGTTTATCTTCTGCAAAAGCAAAGATAGGCAAGAACATCGCCATTAGAGCTGAAAGTTTTAATTTCATGCTAATTCCTTTTATATTGTTTTTTACAGATAAATCATAACATGTATTATATTTTTTAATAGTTGTAATGTGATTAATTTTTAATCAATTGCATAATTTATTGTATAAGAGGGATTTCTAAAGTAATAGAACGTTCTTTCAACAAAGACTTAATTTGGCTCTGTGCTGCTACAAGCTCTATTTCACCATCTGTATCACTATATCTTCCATTTGCTTTGATGGCGAGTTGTACGATGGGTTCTTTTTTATTTTCTATAATTACATGTTGACCAATAAGTAGTTTTAAAGAAATATCTATAGAGTCTGAAGCTCTAAAGGCATTAAGTGTTTTTCTTAAAAGTTTAGAAAAGTTATTTTGATCCATTTTAAAAGCAGGTAAATCTTGATCAGTCAAGAGTTTTAAAGGGTTACTGTTTTTAGTTTTAAAAAGTGCTATGTTCGCTTCTAGTAATATATTGATATCTGTAGTAATAAATTTATCAGTTTCTAGTTTACGCGTGGGTTTAATACGTGGTGTATTGTATAGGCGAATAGAAATTTCATTTTCATTTTCATAACCAACAGTGATGGCATAGAACAAAAAAGAGTCATAGGTAAGGGTGAGTGATGTGGTTCTATATCCAAAATTTTGCGGGGCATAAGAGAGTGCAATATCATAAAGCTCTTGTTTTGAAACATAGCCAAAAAGTATCTCTGCTGCATTATTGAGATAAATAATTTTTCCACTATTATTAAATAAGATAAAAGGGCTGTTGTCCCACTCTACAAATGCTTCAAAATTAATATTCATATATCACCTCAATCAATATTATACTCATGTATCTTTTTTCTTAAGGTATTTCTATTGATACCTAAAATTTTAGAAAGTTGTAGTTGTGAACCATATTTTTTTAATCCTGCTTTTATGAGAGGTTTTTCATAGAGACCAAGATATTCTCTATATCCATCATTTCCATCAAGATATTTAAATATATGCTGATAAATGACATTTTCAATATCAGCATTATCCATAGAGTGTTTTGTCAAATGTAAATAAATAGATTTTTTTAAACTTTTACTGTTCATACTTAAGTTTAGCGGGATATTCTTTTCCTCAATATTCTGTGCATCAATCATTAAAGTAGATAGGGCTTCTTTAATAAAACGTTTTTTTAGATATTGTACATCATCTGGTCGTTCAAGTAGGGTGGGCATAGTATAGATAAAAGCAAAAAGGTCATCAATAACAGATGAGTTACCCACATAATTTGCAGTGGCAATAATACGTTTATTTGAAAAGTCAAAATTATTTTGATTACTTAATTTTTCAAAATCTGTAATAATGAGTTCATCAGACTCTTCTAATGCTTTTTTTACAGCATCCTGATTTAGCCCAGAGACCAAAGGAGCATGAGGAAAAAGATAACGAGCAAGAGATTTTTTACCAGTATGTGGGTCTCCGATGATGATTGATGAAACAAATAGTGTCTTTGTAAGGTTAAAACTTTTAATAATATGTTGTATTTTGTCTGAAGTGGTGAAAAATGATTCCATAAAATGCTTTCATGTGTTTAAAATTTGATTAATAATTAATCATACCATAAAGTTTTGAATATTTTGATATGATTATATTAAAAATAAAGGGATGACATCAAAGTATCGTTTCAAAAGTTTTATCAACATTTTTCTTACCTTGAGTTAGAACAAGCAGTGGAATACTTTTCTATCTTAGGTGGCATTGGTCATGAGTTAGAGTTAGGTTATTTTGATGATGTATTTTCCATGGTACAGTCTAACTTTGTCGATGACTTTAATAAGTTTCAATCTCTAGTTTCCCCCTCATATCTTATAGATACCCCTTACCGAGAGTTACTTGTGGCAGTTGCACGTGGAGATGGTAAGCTCTATTCTGTGCTTCGTAAAGCCAAACTAAGTCAAAGTGCAGGAGAAGAGATAGTCAAAGAGTTAGTCTCTTTGGGTGTGTTGAAAGTGGAGTACTCACGTGAGTCACCACTTAAAGTACACCCAAAACATAAACTCCCTAAAGAACAACGAGCTTATCGTATACAAGATAAACTTCGTTTTGCACAGCCTTTTATGCGTTTTTGGTTTGGATTTGTGACGTACTATAGAAAAGAGTTAGCTTTGGGGGCAGGTACAAAATTTTTAGAGAATTTTGAGAAGCATTATGAGCGTTTACGTTCGTTAGTCTATGAGCAGTTATGTAACGATTTACTTTTAAAATATTATGAAGATAAAGAGGAAGTGATAAGTTCAGGATCGTATTGGGACATCTATAGTGAGTTTGATATATTAGCTTTGACTAAAAGTAAAAAAGTCATACTGGGCGAATGTAAATATAAAGATAGAACAGTATGTAAAAATGAACTTACCAAACTCAAACAAAAAGCAGCAGAGTCAGGTATAAAAGTAGATGTCTATGCACTTTTTTCAAAGTCAGGGTTTTCAAAAGAGTTATTGGGTTTAAAAGATGAAAACCTACTGCTTTTTGATTTGAATGATTTGAAAGTACTTTTATAATTGTATTGTTTACGTAGGTGTGACCATGTCACACGTCAAGAGGGAGTTTAAATGATAACCACCAGCCGAAATTTCCAAATCAATCAAACTGAGATTAGTCGTGTGACGTGGTCACACCTACGTTTTGTTTTATTTTTTTTTCTTCCTTATACACTTTGACACCCTCTAAATACCCAGATATTTCTACTTCTTCATACACTATACCCTCTGGTACAGCCTCGGAGTGTAGTTGCACCGCACACTGTTTGTAGTTAGGCTCAAAAGATTTGGGGTCAAACTCTGCTATGGTGATGTTGTTAATGAGTTGTTCGTTAAAATGAAAAGGCACAAAGACATTTCCTTCACGTACAGTCTCAGAGATTTTGACTATGACATCTTCTACACGTCCACGCGTACCAGAAAGGGCTATGCGGTCTCCACTTTTTACTTGTAGCTTGAGAGCATCTTTAGGACTCAAGTCTACCCATGCTTCAGGTGCTAAGGCTTCGAGTATGCCTATGGTTCCTGTCTTCGTTCGTGTATGGAACTGCTCTACGGTACGTCCTGTATTTAGGATTAGAGGAAGCCCTGCACATGCCATCTCACTTAATGGCTTCCAGTCTACAGGCAAAAGATTTGCTTTCCCATCGGCAGTTTTACATGGCATGTCAGAAGTGTAAAGACGTTTTGTTCCCTCTGGAGCATCCTCATTACAAGGCCACTGTATGCCTCCGAGTTGTTCTATCTTCTCGTAGGACATTTCAGAGTAGTCACAAAGCTGTCCTTTACTTACACGTTTAACTTCGTTGAAGACATCTAGAGGTGTTTTGAGATTTTTAAACAGTAGCTCATGTTTGTCTTCAAAATACTGAGAAAACTCTAACACTATGTCTAAGTCCGCCTTACTATCACCTAGGGGTTCTACTGCTTTTTTAGCATAGTTACAACGTCTCTCAGAGTTCGTGTAACATCCTTCTTTTTCAGACCATGTAGCAGCTGCAAAAACGACATCTGCTATTTGAGCTGTGTCAGACATAAAAGAATCTTGGACTACGAGTATGTCTAGCTTTTTGAGGGCTGCACGTAAGGCATTTTGATCAGGGTAAGACACAAGTGGGTTGGTAGCCACAACCCAAAGGGCTTTTATCTCCCCTTTGTTTATGGCATCTATTATCTGAGGGTAGGCGTATCCACGTTTGTTGGGTACTAAGTCTACAGGTACATTCACTATGTCAGCAAAGGCTTGTCTATCCGCATCACTTGCATAGTTTCTATACCCTGGTATAGAAGAAGTAAACCCAAACTCACGCGTACCCATAGCGTTACACTGCCCAGTGATAGACATAGGGCTTGCACCCTCACGGCCTACATTTCCCGTAATGAGTGCTAGGTTACAGATGGCAGAGACGGTGTCTGTACCGATGCTACTTTGGTTCACACCCATCGTCCATGCAGACATCACAGCATCAGCTTGTGAGTAGATTTTGGCTAAGTTGTACAGCTCTTTTACGTCTATGCCTGTGATGGCTGCTACTTCTTGGGGAGGATAGTTAGCAAGTATGTGTTTTTTAAATTCCACATAGCCGTTGGTTCGTTCTTTGATGAACTTCTCATCTTCCCAGCCTTGCTCAAATATGATGTAACAAAGACCATTTATGAGAGCCAAGTCAGAACGAGGCTTCAATGGCACAAAGATATCTGCCATCTGTGCGGTCTTAGACTTTCGAGGGTCAACCACAATTATTTTAGGATTCTTAGGGTTTTTAGCGATGTGCAGTTTTAGTATGGGGTGATTGTCAGCGATGTTTGCCCCTATGAGCATGATAACATCGGCTTTTTCAAAGTCTTCATAACATCCAGTAGGACCATCAGATCCAAAAGTCTGCTTGTATCCCATCACAGCTGAAGCCATACAAAGCGTGGTATTACCATCGTAGTTGTTGGTCTCTAGCCCTAACTGTACGAATTTACCAAGTGCATAGAAGTCTTCAGTCAGTAATTGCCCAGTAGAGATGACAGCCACCGCACCTTTACCATGTTCTGCTTGTATGCGTTTGAACGCGTCAGAAGTATGTTTAAAAGTTTCTTCCCAAGTACTA